>NZ_RAZO01000413.1:0-7805 GCF_004307535.1 Pseudomonas sp. Sample_9 | reverse complement strand
TTGCCCTGCAGTTGTTCCTGCGCCGGCATCTGGCCCTGACGGCCGTAGCGGATGGTCTGCTGCAGTTGCGCGAAGCTCGAGCCGTAGATGAATGCGCCCGGATGGGTCAGGTCAGGCGCACCCATGGCCGGGGTGCCTTTACCGGCAGGGCCGTGGCAAGCCACGCAGTTGGCGGCGAAGAGTTTCTGGCCGTTGGCCGGGTCGGCCTTGGTGCCTTCCGGCAGTTTGCGCCCGTCGAGATTGGTCACCACGAAGGCGGCTACGTCAGCCACGCCTTGCTCACCGATCACTTCAGCCCACGCCGGCATCACCGCGTGGCGGCCGCCCATGATGGTGGTCTTGATGGTTTCCGGCTCACCGCCCCAGCGCCAGTCGGCGTCGGTCAGGTTGGGGAAGCCATAGGCGCCCTTGGCGTCGGAACCGTGGCACACCGAGCAGTTGGACGCGAACAAACGGCCGCCCATCTTCAGTGCTTGCGGATCCTTGGCGACTTCTTCGATCGGCATCGCTGCGAACTTGGCGAAAATCGGACCGAAGCGAGCGTCCGAGCGGGCCATTTCCTTTTCCCACTCGTGAACGCCAGTCCAGCCGGTCTGGCCGTTGGCGAACGCGGTCTGCTTCTCGGTATCCAGATAGTTGTAGCCCGGCAGCAGACCTTTCCAGTTGCCCAGGCCCGGGTACAGCACCAAATAACCCAGGGCAAAAATGATGGTGCCGACGAACAGCATGAACCACCATTTCGGCAGCGGGTTGTCGTACTCCTCGATCCCGTCGAAGGAGTGGCCGACCGTCTCGTCCGTCTGTTCGCTGCGCTGGCCCTTGCGGGTCGACAGCAATAGCCAGGTCAGGGCGAAGATCGTACCGAGACTGAGGACTGTGACGTACAGACTCCAGAATGTAGTCATTCTTTGTTACTCCTAGAAGCTTGCTCGACGTGCTTGATGGCTTCGGGATCATCGGCAAAAGGCAGCATGGTCGCGTCGTCGAATTCCGACTTGCGCTTGGGGCTGAACACCCACAAGGCCAGACCGATGAAGGCCACCATCACGACCACGGTGCCCAGGCCTCGAATCATCCCGATATCCATCAGATTCACCGTTTGCTTTTGATGATGGTGCCCAGGCCTTGCAGATAGGCCACCAGCGCGTCCATTTCGGTTTTGCCCTTCACGGCATCCTGTGCACCGGCGATGTCTTCGTCGGTGTACGGCACGCCGAGGGTGCGCAAGACTTCCATTTTTTTCGCGGTTTCCTTGCCGTCGAGCTTGTTTTCCACGAGGAACGGGTAAGCCGGCATTTTCGACTCGGGGACCACGTTGCGCGGGTTATACAAGTGCGCACGTTGCCAGTCATCGGAGTAACGACCGCCCACACGGGCCAGGTCCGGACCGGTACGTTTGGAACCCCACAGGAACGGGTGATCCCAGACGCTTTCACCGGCAACCGAATAGTGGCCGTAGCGTTCGGTTTCAGCGCGGAACGGGCGGATCATCTGCGAGTGGCAGCCGACACAACCGTTGGCGATGTACACGTCGCGGCCTTCCAGTTCCAGCGCCGAACGTGGCTTCATGCCCTCGACCGGCTTGTTGGTGACGTCCTGGAAGAACAGTGGAACGATTTGGGTCAGGCCACCGACGCTGACGGCGATGACCATGAAGAAGGCCAACAGGCCAATATTCTTCTCGACAGCTTCATGCTTCATCAGTGAGCTCCAACGACGGCAATCTTGGCGGCGGCTTCGGCTTCAACCGGATCCGACGCACGAACGGTGCGGTACACGTTGTAAGCCATCAGCAGCATGCCGCTGGCAAAGAAAGCACCGCCCAGCGCACGGACGATGAAGCCCGGGTGGCTGGCCTGCAGCGCTTCGACGAACGAGTAGGTGAGGGTGCCGTCATCGTTGATTGCACGCCACATCAGGCCCTGGGTGATGCCGTTGACCCACATCGACGCGATGTAAAGCACGGTGCCGATAGTGGCGAGCCAGAAGTGCGCGTTGATCAGCCCGGTGCTGTGCATCTGCGCCCGGCCGAACAGTTTCGGGATCATGTGGTAGATCGCGCCGATCGAGATCATTGCTACCCAACCGAGGGCGCCGGCGTGTACGTGGCCGATGGTCCAGTCGGTGTAGTGCGAGAGCGAGTTGACGGTCTTGATCGCCATCATCGGCCCTTCGAAGGTCGACATGCCGTAGAACGCCAGCGATACCACGAGGAAGCGCAGGATCGGGTCGGTGCGCAACTTATGCCAGGCGCCCGACAGGGTCATCATGCCGTTGATCATGCCGCCCCAGCTTGGCGCCAGGAGGATGATCGACATCGCCATGCCCAGCGATTGTGCCCAGTCCGGCAGGGCGGTGTAGTGCAGGTGGTGCGGGCCGGCCCAGATGTACAGGGTAATCAGCGCCCAGAAGTGCACGATCGACAGACGATAGGAGTAGATCGGGCGTTCGGCCTGTTTCGGCACGAAGTAGTACATCATCCCGAGGAAACCGGTGGTCAGGAAGAAGCCCACCGCGTTGTGGCCATACCACCACTGGATCATCGCGTCAGTGGCACCGGAGTAGGCCGAATACGACTTGAACAGGCTGACCGGCAGCGACATGTGGTTGACGATGTGCAGCATCGCGGTGACGACGATGAATGCGCCGTAGAACCAGTTGCCGACATAGATGTGCTTGGTTTTGCGCTTGGTGATGGTGCCGAAGAACACCAGACCGTAAGTGACCCAGACAATCGCCAGCAGAATCGCGATCGGCCATTCCAGCTCGGCGTATTCCTTGGTGGTGGTGTAACCCAGCGGCAAAGTGATGATGGCGCCGACGATGACCGCTTGCCAGCCCCAGAAGGTGAAGGCAGCGAGGCTGTCGGAAATCAGTCGCGTCTGGCAGGTTCGCTGCACGACATAGTAGGAAGTGGCAAACAGTGCACAACCGCCGAAGGCGAAAATCACCAGGTTTGTGTGCAACGGGCGCAAGCGTCCAAAGCTCGTCCACGGCAGACCGAAGTTCAGTTCCGGCCAGACCAGTTGCGAGGCGATGAAGACACCGAGCCCCATGCCAAGGATCCCCCAGACCACCGTCATGATGGCGAACTGGCGGACTACCTTATAGTTATAAGCAGTCGGACTGATTGCTGTGCTCATTCTAAGGTTCCACGGTTTGGGTATTTTTATAGGGATAAAATCGGCCGCAAGTATGTATAAAGCAGGGGGTCATTGCAACGCGCCATGACCTGGGTCAATGCTTTCCAACGCTGATTCTGCGGCCTTTCCATGCGCCGAGTAGGGTCAAAAATGGCCTCTGACAAAATGTCGCAGTGGGCGTGAAAAGCTCGCAATCCGGATCGCCGTCAACGGTGCCCGTTCACAGGTCGTGATCGGGAAATTACGGGCAACCGGCGCAACAGCCGTTATCTACCTGCGTTTGCGGCGAATCCTTCAGCCGGTTCACGGCGCGCATCGTTCGGGATTGATCTGGAAACCGACTTCAGCCGGTCCGCTTCGATGAAGCGTAGACCCGAATCCGGGGTTCCGAAAGGAGAGGATCCAAGGGGTGCGACAATGCGTCGCAAAGGGGCGGGAAACTGCCGCAGCGAGAAAGCTGCGGCAGTGGTGCACGCAATTGTTATTTCTTGCTGTCTTCAGTTAACAGTTTTTCTGTGTTCAATCCGCGACTAAGGCTGTACACATAAGCGGCAAGCAATTGCACTTTATCGTTGCCCAGCAATTCGTTCTGCGCTGGCATATGCCCCTGACGACCATGGCGAATGGTCTGTTCCAGTTGGGTCAGGCTGGTGCCATAAATGAAGCCGGCCGGATGGGTCAGGTTTGGCGCGCCCATCGCCGCAGTGCCCTGGCCGGTGGCGCCATGACAGGCAACGCAAGTGGTGCTGAACGCCTGCTGCCCGGCTTGCAGATCCGCCTTGCTGTCGGCGGGTAGCGGCAGGCCGGCCAGTTCGTGGCGCACATACGCGGCAACGTTTTTCACCCCAGCCTCACCGAGCACTTCGCCCCAGGCCGGCATCGCCGCCATCCGCCCACCCATGATAGTGGTCTTGATCGTCTCGGCATCGCCGCCCCAGCGCCAGTCGCTGTCAGCAAGGTTAGGGAAGCCGAACGCACCCTTGGCATCCGAGCCGTGGCATACCGAGCAATTGGAGGCGAACAGACGACCGCCCATTTTCAGCGCCTGCGGATCCTTGGCCACTTCTTCCAGCGGCATCGCCGCGAATTTGGCGAAAATCGGCCCGAACCGGGCGTCGGCCTTGTTCATTTCCTTTTCCCATTCGTGCACGCCGGTCCAGCCATCCTCGTAACCGGGCAGGATGCCTTTCCAGTTGCCCAGGCCCGGATACAGAACCAGATAGCCCACCGAGAACACCAGCGTGCCGGCGAACAGCATAAACCACCATTGCGGCAGCGGATTGTCGTATTCCTCGATGCCGTCGAAGCTGTGGCCCATGGTCTGGTCGACGCTGCCCTTGGTCTCGCCCCGACGGGTGCCGATCAGCAGCCAGGTCAGGCCGATCAGGCTGCCAATGGTCAGTACGCAGATCCACGTACTCCAGAAGGTGGTCATGGCCGGGTACTCCTTGTTTCAGGGGCTGAAATTGTTTCGGGTAGTGGTTCGTCGGCGAATGGCAGCAGGCGTGCTTCGGCGAATTCCGGCGTGCGCTTGCGGTTGAACACCCACAAGGTCAGGCCGACGAACGCGACGAATACCACGACCGTGCCGAGGCCGCGAATCAGGCCAGCACTCATTTCAATGACCATGGTTCACCTCTTGCTCTTGATCGCAGTGCCGAGCACTTGCAGATAGGAAACGAGGGCGTCCATTTCGGTCTTGCCCTTGAGGCTGGCGACCGCGCCGCTGATGTCGTCGTCGGTGTACGGCACGCCGAGCGTGCGCATGGTTTTCAGCTTGGTTTCGGTGTGGCTGCTGTCGACCGCTTGGGTGACCAGCCACGGATAGGCCGGCATCTTCGATTCCGGCACAACGTTGCGCGGGTTGTACAAGTGCGCGCGGTGCCAGTCATCCGAATAGCGTGCGCCAACCCGGGCGAGGTCCGGACCGGTACGTTTTGAACCCCACAGGAACGGGTGGTCCCAAACGCTTTCGCCCGCAACCGAGTAGTGCCCGTAGCGTTCGGTTTCGGCGCGGAACGGACGGATCATCTGCGAGTGGCAACCGACGCAGCCTTCGCGGATGTAGATGTCGCGACCTTCCAGTTGCAGCGCGGTATAGGGCTTCATGCCTTCCACCGGTTTGTTGGTGACGTCCTGGAAGAACAGCGGGACGATCTGGGTCAGGCCGCCGATGCTCACGGCGAACACCATCAGCAGCATCAGCAGGCCGACGTTCTTTTCAATCGTTTCGTGTTTCATGGCGGACTCCTCAGGCCATCTGCGCGGCAGCAACGACATCAGCAGGCTGCGAGGCCCGCACGGTGCGCCAGGTGTTGTAAGCCATCAGCAACATGCCGCTTAAGAAAATCGCCCCGCCGATCAGCCGCACGACAAAGCCCGGATGGCTGGCCACCAGGGTTTCGACGAAGGAGTAGGTCAGCGTGCCGTCCTCGTTGACTGCGCGCCACATCAGGCCCTGGGCGATGCCGTTGACCCACATCGAGGCGATGTAGAGCACGGTGCCGATGGTCGCGAGCCAGAAGTGCGCGTTGATCAAACCGACGCTGTGCATCTGCGCTTTGCCGAAGATTTTCGGGATCATGTGGTACAGCGCGCCGATCGAAATCATCGCCACCCAGCCGAGCGCGCCGGCGTGAACGTGGCCGATGGTCCAGTCGGTGTAGTGGGAGAGGGCGTTGACAGTCTTGATCGCCATCATCGGCCCTTCGAAGGTCGACATGCCGTAGAACGCCAGCGACACCACGAGGAAGCGCAGGATCGGGTCGCTGCGCAACTTATGCCAGGCGCCCGAGAGGGTCATCATGCCGTTGATCATGCCGCCCCAGCTCGGTGCCAGCAGGATTAGCGACATCACCATGCCCAGCGATTGCGCCCAGTCCGGCAGCGCGGTGTAGTGCAAGTGGTGCGGGCCGGCCCAGATGTACAGGGTAATCAACGCCCAGAAGTGCACGATCGACAGGCGATACGAGTACACCGGACGCTCGGCCTGTTTCGGCACGAAGTAATACATCATGCCGAGGAAGCCGGCGGTGAGGAAAAAGCCCACAGCGTTGTGGCCATACCACCATTGCACCATCGCGTCGGTTGCACCGGCGTACACCGAGTAGGACTTGGTGAAACTCACCGGCAACTCAAGGTTGTTGACGATGTGCAGAATCGCCACGGTGATGATGAACGCGCCGAAGAACCAGTTGCCCACATAAATGTGTTTGGTTTTGCGCTGCATGATCGTGCCGAAGAACACGATGGCGTAGGCGACCCAGACGATGGTGATCAGGATGTCGATCGGCCATTCCAGCTCGGCGTACTCCTTGGAACTGGTGTAACCCAGCGGCAGGCTGATCGCCGCCAACAGGATCACCAGCTGCCAGCCCCAGAAGCAGAACGCGGCGATTTGCGGCGCGAACAATTGTGTCTGGCAGGTGCGTTGCACCGAATAAAAAGAACTGGCGAACAGCGCGCAGCCACCAAAGGCGAAGATTACCGCGTTGGTGTGTAGCGGGCGCAGACGGCCGAAACTGGTCCAGGGCAAATTGAAGTTGAGTTCCGGCCAGACCAATTGCGCCGCGAGAAAAACCCCGAGGCCCATGCCGACGATGCCCCACACCACCGTCATAATGGCGAATTGGCGGACCACCTTGTAGTTGTAGGCGGTACTGATAGAAGTGTTCATGGTTCCCCATCCACGGTTCAGCCGAAGTGAGCGCGTGCAAACGACGCGAATCCTTCGCCTGGAGTTATAGGCAGACTAAAAGCGAGGCAAGCATGGACAAACAGCACAAGGCCAGTATTGACGGGGATCAATGGGCGCAGTGTGTGCTCGATCATGGATGGTTGTGGGATGCCGCTGTTGGTGAGGCTTCAGCAACGCTGATTCTGGCCCACGGGGCGGGGGCGCCGATGGATAGCGACTGGATGAACGACATGGCTGGGCGCCTTGCCGGGCTTGGGGTCAACGTGTTGCGCTTTGAGTTTCCGTATATGGCGCAGCGGCGGGTGGATGGGGTGAAGCGGCCGCCGAATCCTGCGCCGAAACTGTTGGATTGCTGGCGTGAGGTGTTTGCGCTTGTGCGGCGTCATGTCGCTGGGGTTTTGGCTGTTGGCGGCAAGTCGATGGGCGGGCGGATGGCGAGTCTGGTGGCGGATGAGTTGGGGGTGGATGCGTTGGTGTGTCTGGGGTATCCGTTTTATGCGGTGGGGAAGCCGGAGAAGCCGCGGATTGAGCATTTGGCTGGGTTGAAGGCGCGGACGTTGATTGTGCAGGGGGAGCGGGATGCTCTGGGGAATCGCGAGGCGGTTGAGGGGTATTCGTTAGCGCCGGGGATTGAGGTGTTTTGGTTGGTGGCGGGGGATCATGATTTGAAGCCGTTGAAGGTTTCTGGGTTTACGCATTCCGATCATTTGGCGGGTGCTGCGCAGAAGGTGGCTGAATTTCTCCGTGACTGATTTTGAGTCGGGCCGGATTTTGCGTTGCATGAAGATCAGCTCCCTTTCCCCCTCGCCCCCTTGGGGGCGGTCCGACGTTTCGGGAGGGTTGGGGTGAGGGGGGTAGCTTTTGATCTTGCTCTTGGGGGCATATCCGTTGCTTCGGGAGCTGCGGCTGGCGGTTTCGCCTGACGGCGACTTACTTTTTTACAAGCGCCAAAAAAAGTAAGCAAA
>NZ_RAZO01000444.1:0-1045 GCF_004307535.1 Pseudomonas sp. Sample_9 | reverse complement strand
CCCAACTATCGCAACCTGATGAACAGCTACTCGGCGCTGACGCAGCAGAAGTAAGCGTTAAATCCAAAGCGAAAGCCTGCCTCGAAAGCAGGCTTTTTGCGTTTTCTACAGAACGCCGTTCGTCCATTGTCGGGCACTTGTCACGTTTGGGCATTTCACACGCTCAGGTACACATCTTTTGATCACCTCGGAGACCGACATGGACATTGATGAAAACGCACCGGGCAACCAGTCGCAACAGGCCGTGACGCGCACCACCGACAATGAGACCGGGCACGATCCCCAGCGCGAAAACCCCGAGGTGCCTTTGCCGCCGGACGACGAGGCACCTGTGGAAGAAGACATGTCGGATGTGGATGCGGCCAATTCGGTGTCGACGGAGCATCCGCCGTCACGCTGACCGTGCTGTTTGAAGGGGAACGCTCTCTATGATGGTCAACCCGGACAGTTCCCTCTCCTCGGGGAGAGGGCTAGGGTGAGGGGCTTTCCCTGGCACCCTGATGCAGTTCAGTCACTGACATCGTGAAAACCAGTTTCGCTCGCCCATGGTTGGCATACCCATGCGCCACATCGGTCCTCGCCACCGCCGAACACCCAGGGCCGACAATAAGCTCGGCATCGCCAACTTGCAGATGCAACGTGCCTTTTTCGACATGAAACAACTCGGTGGTGCCATTCGGGTGACCGGCTGAAGCAAATGACTCGCCGGGAAACAATTCCCAGCGCCACAACTCGAGCATGTTCGGGCCGCTGGTGCCGGCCAGCAGGCGCGCCGATCCGCCCAGTTCACCGGTCCATAGCGTGGGGATGTCATCACTGTCGATAAGATGCGCCGTCGGGGTGGCGGCGACATTGACGAAGTCCGCCACGGACAAGCCCAGCGCCGCAGCGATCTTGCACAGCGTTGCGATGCTCGGATTGGCCGAGCCTTTCTCGATCTCGACCACCATGCCTTTGCTCACGCCCGAGCGTCGGGACAGTTCGTCGAGCGTGATGCCCTGTTGTTTGCGCGCCTGTTTGAGCGTGCGCGACACCGCCGCGCTGA
>NZ_RAZO01000475.1:0-7853 GCF_004307535.1 Pseudomonas sp. Sample_9 | reverse complement strand
GCGCTGTCCGAGAAGTGGTTGAAACCGTAAGAGCCCCTCACCCTAACCCTCTCCCTGTATGTACCGGAGACATGGTGGACGGTTTTAGATCTTCTTACCTGCCGTCACGACCTGCAAGTTCAAGTCGATTCGGGCGATACGATGTCTACTCCAGTAGACATCGTGGATGCCGTCCTCCGTCGTTTCCCAGATAGCTACTGATCTTCCGTAAAAAGCCTTTCCGACCATGTATTCACGATTCCTCCAGTAGATCTCTCCTTTTACCTGAACCTTCCTGACCACATCCCCATCGTCGTACTCCGGTGCCGCTGGTTGCTCCTGGTATTCCCGGGAGCTGCTGCTGTAGCGAGTAGCAGGAACCTGCATGTTCAGTGCTTGATGCGGACGCTTCTGGTTGTAGATATCACGCCAGATATCAAACGCCCGTTGTGCATCGTCCAGATCGATGAAGAGTTGGCCTTGTAGGACTTCCCTTTTCAGACTGCGGTGGAAGCGCTCCAGCTTTCCCTGGGTTTGCGGGTGATAAGGTCGGGAGTGGCCGACCTTGATGCCCTGGCTCATCAGCCAGACCTCCAGTGCGGTATAAACGCCGGTCTGGTCACCCCATGGCGAACCGTTGTCCATCGTCATGCGCAGAGGCAGACCGTAGAGCCGAAAGGCCCGCATTAGTTGCTCCTGGACGGTTCGGCGCTGCTCATTGGCGCACGCAGCGATGCACAGTGAGAACCGCGAGTGATCGTCCAGTATCGTCAGCGGATGGCAACGTCCGTGGCTCAGGCTGATATGGCCCTTGAAGTCGATCTGCCAAAGATCGTTGGGCGCCTCGTGCTCGAACCGGATAAACGGTTTGATCTCGGCAGCCTTTGGATCAACGCGCGAATGACGCTGTAAAACCGCATGCACGGTGCTGACAGAGGGCATCACTTTGCCGTCGTCTTCCAACACGCGCTTGAGCTTGCGAGCGCCCCAAGCGGCGTACTCCTGACTCATGGTCAAAATCTGCTGCTCAACCTCTTCAGCGCAGCGTTTGGGTGACGTCTTTGGTCGTCGAGACTGATCGATCAACCCTTGCGCACCGAGATTTTCAAACCTGCTGAGCCATTTGTAGGCAGTGCTTGGGCTGATATTGTATCGACGGCAAAGCTGCCGAACATTGGCCCCTTCTTGCCGAGCCAACAGCACGAATTCCGAACGAAGCTGCACAGTGGACACCTCTTGCCGTGACACAGGCCATCTCCTTCGCGATGAGCAATGTGCCTATTAAAATGTGTCCACCATGTCTCCGAACACCTGTCCACCATGTCTCCGGTACATACACTCCCGGAGGGAGAGGGAACTGATCCGGGGATGCTTTAGAGGTACGCCGACTTGGGATTGCTATACCGAATCCGGAATCGACTGATCATGGCTTTGTCGAATCCCTGGTCGCCAAGGTCTTTCAGGTCGATGGACAGCGCCAGACACCTCGGTCGGCCCCCTCTCCCCCCGGGAGAGGGCTGGGGTGAGGGCAACGATGGCGGATCAGTCCAAAGCCGCCAGAGTCACCGCCGCCTCAGCCAGCTCAAGCTCACTGAAAACCCGAACCCCATGGCGCTTGAGCAACGCCGCCGTCACCCCTTCGCCATTGACCTTGACCCCGCTGAACGTGCCGTCATACGTCAACAGATTCCCGCAAGACGGACTGTTGGCCTTGAGCACCGCCACCCGAATGCCGTGCTTTTGCACCAGTTCCAGCGCTTGCCGCGCCCCCTCGAGAAACTGCGCGCTGACATCCTCGCCATCAGTAGTGATGACTGCGGCAATGCCATCCAGCACCTGACCGCCCTGCCCGCCAGGAATCTCCGCCGCCGCCCGCGGCGTCGGCAATCCACCCGCCACCTCCGGACACAACGGCACCACGCGCCCTTCTTCGATCCACTGCTCAAGCAGATCAAACGGCCCGCTCGCACCACCGTCATAACGCACGCGATGGCCCAACAGGCAGCGACTGACCAGGATCTTTTCCATGTTCAGAACGGCTCGTTGCCACGGCGACGGAACCAGCCAGTCAGCGACAGGCGCTCGCGATGGGCCGGCAACACTTCGTGGGGCACTTCGCCGGAGAGAAACACCACCAGGCAGCCGCCGGTCGGCTGCACGTCGTGCACACGTTCCTCGCCCAGGTACATGCGCAACTGGCCACCGTCCTCCGGCAACCAGGCCTCGTTGAGGTAAATGACGGCCGAGACCATGCGCCGGTCATCATCGCGAAAGCGGTCGACGTGCTTGAGGTAAAACGCGCCGGGCGGGTACAGGGCGAAATGGCACTCGAAATCCTCAAGCCCCAGAAACAAGCCGCGATTAAGTGCCTCGCGCAGACTGTCCATCAGGCTCAGGTAACTGTCAGTGGCGTCGGCCTGACCCGGGTCGATCCACTGGATGTGATCGCCGCGAATACCCTCGCGAATCTCCGAAAACGGCCCGCGACCGACCGCTGCCGGCGCCAGCTCACCTTCGGCTTCACGTTTACGGCACTCGGCCGCCAGCGCCCGGGTCAGATCGGCGGGCAGGAAGATGTTCTGCTGCGACCAGCCGTGTTCGGCCAGGTCGTCGACAATGCGTAACAGCAGCGGGTGTTCAGAGGATATCGGCATGGCGCGCATAGTATGCCGACGGCGATAAATCCGACAGAGCCACGCAGCGCCTTGCTACGAATTCTCGACAAGTACCGGCACCGCACGGACAATAGTCCGCTGCTGACAGGAGTCCCTATGCGCCGTTTGCTTTTTTCACTGTTGATGTTCTGCGTATTGCCCGCCTGGGCGGACGGCCACGATCAGTTGTACAAGGTCGCCGGCTGGCCAGAACAACGCGCGCATTTCAACGATGCCCTGAGCGCCGCCCAGCAGCGCTATCAGAACAGCCTGCCGCCTGCGGTATTTCAGGCGCTGGTCAACAACAGCAATCAACGCTTTGCCGCGCAGGCCATGGATCAGCGTGCCGAAGCGCAACTGCGGCAGAAACTCGCCGACCCGAAACCGGCACTGACCTTCTTCCAGTCACCGCTGGGCAAGAAAATCGTCGCCGCCGAATTGCTCGCAACCCGTCGCGATCAACTGGCAAAAAATGCTCAGGGCCTGCCGAAGATGCAGGCCAGCGACAGTCGCTTGCTGATCATCGGCCATCTCGCCCAGGCCCTGCCAGCCCGTGAGGCGGGCGCCGAGGTCAGCCTGGCGATTGCCGGCGTAGCGGCGGACAGCTTGAGTTCGATGATCCCGGGACTGCTCGGCGGTGGACAGGCGCAGGGTATGTTGAACGGTCAGCGCCAGCGGCTGATGGATCAGATCGGCGCCGATCTGAACAACACGTTGCTTTACGTGTATCGCGACTTGTCGGATGAGGAGCTCGAAGAATTTGCGACGTTTGCCGAGTCGACCGAGGGCAAGGCTTACTACCAGGCGGCACTGGCGGCGATTCGGGCGGGGTTGGCGGTCGGCCAGTGATGTTCGTTACCTGAAAGATCGCATTCGCGAGCAGGCTCGCTTCCACAGGTTGTAATGCATTCCACTGTGGGAGCGAGCCTGCTCGCGAAGAGGCCCTCCCAGGCATTAGAGATTCCGGCCCCTGATCCGCTTGCTCAAGAATTCGAAATACTCCTCACGCATCTCCGCCGTTTCATTGGCCAGGTGATGCCGTGCCTCGGCCAGCAGCAGAATCTGCGGCCGGTCGAACTTCCACTTCAACACCTGCAGATTGTGCTGCCAGTCGACAGTCATGTCCGCCTGCCCCTGAATGATCAGCGGCCGTCGCGGACTTTTTTTCGCGTGCTCGACGCGGATGATCCAGCGCGACAGCGCGCCCACCCATTTGGTCGGCAGGCGCCTTGGCTGTAACGGATCGGCCTGCAGAAACGGCAGGAAATCCGGATCGTTGGAGTTCTCGCTGAAGCGTCGCGCGACCCCGCGTACAAACGGCCGCAGCAGGTAATAACTCAACTGCGACCAGGCCCACGCCCTCGGCCTTACCAATGGCGCCAGCAGAATCACCTGCCCTTGCGCCGGACTGTTCTCGCCATGGTTGAGCAGGTGATCGACGACAATCGCGCCACCGGTGCTCTGCCCGCACAAATGCCAAGGCTGTGGCAGCGCGATCGAGTTCGCTTCAGCGAACAGCGCCTGCAACACATCCTGGTATTCAGAGAAATCACGAATGCTCGCCCGTGGCCCGCTCGACAGACCATGGCCCGGCAAGTCGCAGGCAATCACGGCGAAATCCTGATCCAGCGCCCACTCGATCACATGCCGGTACAGGCCGATGTGATCGTAGTAACCGTGCAGCAGAAACAACGTCGCCTTGACCTTCTCCGGCCACCAGCAATGGCTGACCAGCTCGTAGCCATCGACTTCGAAACGGCCCATGCCGCGCCAGACATCGCGCTCGGCGAAGTCGGTCTTGTAGAAGCGCTGATAAGCCTTCGCCTCATCCGATAACGGCTGCCACTCGGCCAATGGCTTGAGGCTCGCGCGTAAATGATCGGGGTCGAAAGTATCAGGCATGCGGGTATTCCAGAGCGGTAAACGGACTTTATCGGCCTGCGATATTCATCTGTAGAGGCAGACATGGCAAGCTAGCCGGCCTTTCGAGGATCGAAAACCATGCGTTCGCCCTACCGCACCGCACTGTTCGCCAGCCTGCTCGCGCTGATCTGCGCCGGGGTGCTGTGGACGGCATATGACTGGTTTCAGGGCCGCTATCTGCGCGCGTTCAGCGAACATACGGCAGTATTTTCCGGCGACCCGCTGCGCCTGCCGGACAACCTCGCTGGGCCGGGCAATATTCGTCTTGTGCACTTCTGGGACCCGGCCTGTCCGTGCAATGTCGGCAATCAACAGCACCTGAGCGAGATGGTCGAACAGTTCGGCCCTCGCGGCGTGGAGTTCTTCGCCGTGCAAAAGCCCGGCAGCCACGGCCAGTTACCCGCCACCCTCGCCAGCCTGAAAACCATCATCGTCCTGCCCGGCGCCGAACAGATCCCCGCCAGCCCCGCCGTGGCGATCTGGGATCGTAGCGGTAAACTCGCCTATTTCGGCCCGTACAGCGAAGGCCTGACCTGCAACTCCAGCAACAGCTTTATCGAACCGATCCTGCATGCGCTGACGGAAGATCGGCCGGTGAATGCCACGCATACCTTGGCGGTGGGTTGTTATTGCCCGTGGTCGGTGGAGGCAAAGTAAGGCATTCCGGACTTTTCAAGGACAGCGCTGCAGCGCACAGATGCTCTGTGCTAAATGTTTGCAGCCCGACGGGCGGCCTTTTCGCCTGCACAAGGAGTCACCATGAAGCGTGCGTTGATCGTCGTTGCCTTGCTCATCGTTGTCCTGCTCGGCGCCGCCGGCGGGTATATCTACAGCAAGCAGCCGACGCGCCAGGGCCAGGTCGAGCTGCGCAATCTGCAAGGCTCGGTGACCGTGCGCTACGACGAGCGCGGTGTGCCGCATATCCGCGCCGAGAACGAAACCGACCTCTATCGCGCCCTCGGTTACGTGCACGCGCAGGACCGCCTGTTCCAGATGGAAGCCATGCGCCGCCTCGCCCGGGGCGAGCTGGCCGAAGTGCTCGGGCCGAAACTGCTCGACACCGACAAACTGTTCCGCAGCCTGCGCATTCGCGAGCGTGCGGCCAGTTACGTCGCCAGCCTCGACAAGCAGTCACCGGCGTGGAAGGGCCTGCAAGCCTATCTGGACGGCATCAACCAATATCAGGACAGCCACGCCGCGCCGATCGAGTTCGACGTGCTGGGCATCCCCAAGCGGCCGTTCACGGCCGAAGACAGCATCAGCGTCGCCGGTTACATGGCCTACAGCTTTGCCGCCGCGTTTCGCACCGAGCCGCTGCTGACCTACGTACGCGATCAGCTCGGCGCCGATTACCTCGATGTGTTCGATCTCGAATGGCAGGCCAAAGGCGTTCTGGCCACCGATCACACCCGGCACGCACCGGCCCTTGCCGCCGGCGACTGGCAGGACCTCACCGCCCTCGCCCGCCTCAGCGAACAGGCGCTGCTCGACAACGGCCTGCCGCAGTTCGAAGGCAGTAACGCCTGGGTGATTGCCGGCAGCCGCAGCCAGAGTGGCAAGCCGTTGCTGGCCGGCGATCCGCATATCCGCTTCTCGGTGCCGTCGGTGTGGTACGAGGCGCAGCTGTCGGCGCCGGGTTTCGAGTTGTACGGCCATCATCAGGCACTGGTGCCGTTCGCGTTTCTGGGACACAACCTCGATTTCGGCTGGAGCCTGACCATGTTCCAGAACGACGATCTCGACCTGATCGCCGAGAAGGTCAACCCGGACAACCCCAATCAGGTCTGGTATCGCGGCCAGTGGACCGACCTGCTCGTCAGCGAGCAGCAGATCAATGTGAAAGGCCAGGCGCCGGTGACGATCACCTTGCGCCAGTCGCCCCATGGGCCGATCGTCAACGATGCGCTCGGCAGCGCTGCCGGCAAAACCCCGATTGCGATGTGGTGGGCGTTCCTCGAAACGCCGAACCCGATCCTCGAAGGTTTCTACCAGCTCAACCGCGCCGACACCTTGGCCAAGGCTCGCGCGGCGGCGGCCAAGGTACAGGCGCCGGGCCTGAATCTGGTGTACGCCAACGCCAAAGGCGATATCGCCTGGTGGGCCTCGGCCCTGCTGCCCAAACGTCCAGCCGGGGTGAAACCGGGCTTCATTCTCGACGGCAGCACGCCTGAGGCGGACAAGGACGGCTATTACCCGTTCAGCGCCAACCCGCAGGAAGAGAACCCGGCGCGCGGCTATATCGTCTCGGCCAACTTCCAGCCCGTGTCGCCGACCGGCATGGAGATTCCCGGTTATTACAATCTTGCCGATCGCGGTCAGCAGCTTGATCGTCAGCTCAGCGACAACCGGATGAAGTGGAGCAACGAGGCCAACCAGCAACTGCAACTGGGCACGGCGACCGGTTACGGCCCGCGTCTGTTGGCGCCACTGTTGCCGGTGTTGCGTGAGGTGGTCAGTGATCCGGCGCAGCTGAAACTGGTCGAGCAACTGGCGCAGTGGCCCGGCGACTATCCGCTGAATTCGATCAGCGCGACGGTGTTCAACCAGTTCCTCTACGACCTGGCCGATGCGGCGATGCGCGATGAGTTGGGCAATGACTTCTTCGAAACACTGCTGTCGACGCGGGTGATCGACTCCGCGCTGCCACGCCTGGCGGCCAAGGCGGATTCACCGTGGTGGGACAATCGCAGCACGCCGGCCAGAGAAACCCGCGCCGATGTCGTGCGCACGGCGTGGGCGGCAAGCATGGCGCATCTGAAACTCACCCTCGGCGATAACGTGGCCGGTTGGCAGTGGGGCGCTGCGCACACCCTCACCCACGGCCATCCGCTGGGGCAGCAGAAGCCGCTGGATCGCCTGTTCAACGTCGGCCCGTTCGCAGCGCCGGGCAGCCACGAAGTGCCGAACAACCTCTCGGCAAAAATCGGCCCGGCGCCATGGCCGGTGACCTATGGACCGTCGACGCGACGTCTGGTGGATTTCGCCGATCCGGTGCATGGCCTGACGATCAACCCGGTCGGCCAGAGTGGCGTGCCACTGGACAGTCACTATGACGACCAGGCCGAGGCGTATGTGGAGGGTATTTATGTGCAGGCGCATTTCAGCGAGAAAGAGGTGCAGGCGAATACGCGCAGTACGTTGAAGCTGTTGCCTGCGCGCAAGCCCTGAAGAGCCCCTCACCCTAGCCCTCTCCCAGAGGGAGAGGGGACCGATTGGGGGATATTCATAAGAAACGCCGACGTGAAAGATTGGCGCCGAATCCATAATCGATAAGGTCTTTCAGGTCGATGTAACACG
>NZ_RAZO01000049.1:4925-7855 GCF_004307535.1 Pseudomonas sp. Sample_9 | reverse complement strand
GCCATCAGTCAGCTACTTAAGTCTCTTGAACCAAGGCGCGAATCGTCATGCAGATTTCCCTCGCTCATCAGGTGGCGCTGGTCACGGGTGCCAGCTCCGGCATCGGCCATGCCGCCGCAAAAGCACTGGCCGCCGCCGGCGCTGCGGTCGTGATCAATTACAACAGCAGCGCCAAACCCGCCGAAGAACTGGCCGCACAGATCAACGCCGAAGGCGGCAAGGCCCTCGCCATCGGCGCGGATGTTTCGAAAGAGGACGAGGTCGAGCGACTGTTCGCCAAGACCGTCGAAGCCTTCGGCTCGCTGGACATTCTGGTGGCCAACTCCGGTCTGCAAAAAGACGCCGCTGCCGTGGACATGACGCTCGACGACTGGAACACGGTAATCGGCGTCAACCTCACCGGGCAGTTCCTCTGCGCGCGGGCGGCGTTGCGGATTTTCCAGCGTCAGGGCGTGCGCGAAGGCGTGTCGCGCGCGGCGGGCAAGATCATTCACATGAGTTCGGTGCACCAGCGCATTCCATGGGCCGGGCATGTCAATTACGCGGCGTCCAAGGGCGGCGTCGATCAGTTGATGCAGAGCCTCGCCCAGGAAGTCAGCCACCAGCGCATCCGCATCAACAGCATCGCGCCCGGTGCGATCAGCACAGCCATCAACACCGAAGCCACTGAAGGCGCGGCCGGCGACAAACTTCTTGAGCTGATTCCCTACGGACGCATTGGCGATGTCGAGGACGTTGCCAACGCAGTGGTTTTCCTCGCTTCCGATTTGTCCGATTACATCGTCGGCACCACCCTGTTCATTGATGGCGGGATGAGCCTCTATCCGGAGTTTCGCGGCAATGGCTGAGGCTGAAATGGAACAACAAAGTCCCATCGGTGCCCACGGCATCATCGGCGACATGCGCAGCGCCGCTCTAGTCAACGATAAAGGCAGCGTGGATTTTTTCTGCTGGCCGGAGTTCGACAGCCCGACGATCTTCTGCTCGTTGCTCGACACACCTGAAGCAGGGATTTTCCAGCTCGCGCCGGACTTGCCCGATGCGCGCCGCGAACAGATTTACCTGCCCGACACCAACGTTTTGCAGACCCGTTGGCTGAGTGAACACGCGGTGGTGGAAATCACCGACCTGTTGCCGATCGGCGACGATGTCGACGCCCTGCCCCTGCTGATGCGCCGGGTGCGCGTGGTCAGCGGCTCGGCGACGTTCAACCTGCGTTGCGCGGTGCGCCACGACTATGGTCGTGCCGACACCCGGGCCGAGATGGACGCACAGGACGTGACGTTCCACGCCGCTGGCCAGCCGTCGATACGCCTGGCTTCAGATCAGGCGCTGCAAATCGATGCGCAAGCGGCCGTCGCGCAATTTACCCTCGAGCACAACGAAAGCGCCGCGTTCATGCTCGGCGGCAGCGACGATCCGCGCTTTGCCCAGGGTGCCGCCGAATTGTGCATGGAGCGTACCTTGAAGTACTGGCGTGGCTGGATCGGCCAATCCAACTATCGCGGGCGCTGGCGGGAAATGGTCAACCGTTCCGCCCTCGCCCTGAAACTGCTGACCTCGCGTCGCCAAGGTGCAATCCTCGCCGCTGCCACTTTCGGCCTGCCGGAAACTCCCGGCGGCGAGCGCAATTGGGATTACCGCTACACGTGGATCCGCGATGCCTCGTTCACCGTTTACGCGTTCATGCGCCTGGGCTTCGTCGATGAGGCCAATCACTACATGCAATGGCTACGCGGGCGAGTCAGCGATTGCTGCGGCAAACCGATGAAACTCAACATCCTCTATGCCATCGACGGTCAGCAGGAATTGCCGGAAACCGAACTCACGCACCTGTCCGGTCACGGCGGTGCGCAACCGGTGCGCATTGGCAATGGTGCTTATGATCAGATCCAGCTGGACATCTTCGGCGAGCTGATGGATGCGGTGTATCTGGTCAACAAGTACGGTGATGCGATTTCCCACGAAGGCTGGCGGCACGTCGGCGAAGTGGTCGATCAGGTCTGTGAGAACTGGCAGAACGAAGATGTCGGCATCTGGGAAATGCGCGGTGAAACCCATCATTTCCTGCACTCGCGGCTGATGTGCTGGGTGGCGCTGGATCGCGCCATCCGGCTGGCTTCCAAGCGTTCGCTGCCGGCGCCGTTCGCCCGTTGGGATCAGACCCGGCAAGCGATCTACACCGACATCTGGGACAACTTCTGGGACGAAGAACGCGGGCATTTCGTCCAGTACAAGGGCGGTACCGCACTGGATGGCTCGATGCTGCTGATGCCGCTGGTGCGTTTCGTCAGCGCCAAGGATCCGCGCTGGCTGTCGACTCTGGAAGCGATCGAAAAAACCCTGGTGCGCGACGGCATGGTCTATCGCTATCGCAACGAAGACGCCAACATCGATGGCCTCAGCGGCACCGAAGGCGCGTTCGCCGCCTGCTCGTTCTGGTACGTCGAATGCCTGGCCCGGGCCGGTCAGGTGGAAAAAGCCCATCTGGAGTTCGAGCAGTTGCTGCGATACGCCAATCCGCTGGGGCTGTACGCCGAGGAGTTCGACAGCCATGGCCGGCATTTGGGCAACACGCCGCAAGCGCTGACGCATCTGGCGCTGATCAGTGCCGCTAGTTTTCTTGATCGCAAATTGAGCGGGGAGAAGAGTTCCTGGCAGCCATAGCGCTGTTTTTTCGTCAGCGCATGTCAGACCGATCCCTGACTGGACGGGATTTTTCCACAACGGGCCTGGCCGCCAGCCAACGGGTACAGGCCCATGCCCAACGTGAAACCTGCGCGGCGGTTACGTCTGGCGACAGTCTGTGTAAAAACTGCGCCTACAAACACCACTCACGTCATGTTGAAACGCTTGCCGCAACGTGTGCTTACACGCCGAAATACCTTGTTGCCAGCCGTTACATCCACACCTACCATCCAACGCAACGG
>NZ_RAZO01000049.1:0-4825 GCF_004307535.1 Pseudomonas sp. Sample_9 | reverse complement strand
GGCCTGATCAAATGCTGGGAAATCGGCCGCCAGCGCGCCGAACGCTTTCCCGAACTGGCCCAGCGCTGCCTGGCCGATGAATTGCCAGTGCTGGGCTGGAAGGGTGGCGTCAGTCGCAGCCTGAAGAAAAACGAGAAGTACGGCTCACTGAAATATCTGGCGCAGTGGCAGGGTCTGCGCGGTGAGGATCTGGATATTGATCTGGCGCAGGAGCGTTCGCTGGTGTGTTCGCGGACGAAGATGAAGGTGACGTTTACCCCGGATCGGACGAAGTATTTCAATCAGATCGCGGAGCTTGAGGCTTAGCCGTGCGGAAGTCCGGGCGGTAGCAATCCGAGTACAGGGCACAGACGCCGTACTGGGCGTCCAGATCGGCCATGTGCTGGTAGAACTGCTCGATTTCCCAAAACGTTTCATCCGCAACGGTCATCAGGTAGAAGTAACTGAGCTGATGATCATTGGGCAGCACCAATGGAAACTCTGCCAGCGCGTCCATCCTCGGCGCATTGGCCAGCGCCGCGAGCATCGGCGTCGGTGCCTGGGACAATTGCTCGAAGTACTTTTGCTTGTATGCCGCCAGACCGATGGCTTCACCTTTTGCTCTGGCATCGATAAGTTGCGCGAGGTTTGCCCGGCGCTGCTCCCAGTACGCCGCCGGCAGGTCGACATTCATTTGTTTCTTGTGTCTGGCCAATGCCTCATCGGCGCTGAGCTGGCGTTGCGGTTCGCCCGGCGCGGCGGCGGATCGTGCGTCCAACTCCTTGAAGGACAGCATGATCGTCGACTTGGCAAACATGCGTTCCATCAGTTCACGGCGCTGCGGGGTGTCCGGCAGTGCCGGTGGCGGCGATGCGCAACCGGTCAGCATCACGACAAGTCCCAACACAACAAGCAGCATTTTGAGTGACATGTATCGTCCTTGAAGCCAGTCGACAGAATGAGCTGCGCAGTCTATCCGATGGTCTAGGGTTTGGAAGACGTTTGCACGGAGTTGTCAGTCATGATTCAGTCAGTCCTCACCCCTTTTCTGACCATCGCCTACGAACAGCATGGCCCTGCCGGCGGCGACTCGGTGATTCTGCTCCACGGCTTCCCCTACTCGCCGCGCACCTTCGACGAAGTCGCCCCGGCGCTGGCCGCGCAAGGCTATCGCGTCATCGTGCCGTACTTGCGCGGTTATGGGCCGACCCGGTTCAACAGTGCGCAAACCCTGCGCTCGGGCCAGCAAGCTGCGATGGCGCAGGACCTGCTCGATCTGATGGACGCGCTGGGCATCGAACAGGCCATGCTTTGCGGCTATGACTGGGGCGGTCGGGCGGCGTGTATTGTCGCGGCGTTGTTTCCGGCGCGAGTGCGCGGGCTGGTCAGCGGCGACGGCTACCTCGTGCAGGACATCGCCCATGCGAACCAGCCGTTGGAGCCCGAAGACGAACACCGGCTCTGGTATCAGTACTACTTCCATACGCCGCGTGGGGTCGAAGGTCTGCGGCAGAATCGCCGGGAGTTGTGTCAGTTGCTCTGGCGGCTGTGGTCGCCGACATGGGCGCGCAAGGACGAACGCTATCCGCTGACCGCACCTGCTTTTGATAATCCTGATTTTCTCGACGTGGTGATTCATTCCTATCGGCATCGCTTCGGATACGCCTCGGGCGATCCAGCCCTGGAGTGGATGGAGGAAGCGCTGGCCACACAGCCGGTGATCAGCGTGCCGAGCATTTCGCTGTGCGGCGCCGATGATGGCGTCGGCCCGCCTTCTCTGATTGATGAAGATTCCGGGCATTTCAGCGGCTTCTATGAGCGGCGCGTGCTGGCGGGTGTCGGCCACAACCTTCCCGAAGAAGCGCCGCAGGAAACCCTCAAGGCGATACTGGATCTGCTGCAACGCTGACCGAAAACCGCTCCCGATAAGCCTGCGGTGTCACGCCAATGGCACGGAGAAAACTGCGCCGCAGCGTCTCTTCGCTGCCAAAGCCGCAATTGGCGGCGATGCGTTTGATCGGCAAACCGGTATCGCTGAGCAGTCGGCGGGCGGTTTCGACGCGGATCAAATCGATCGCCCGCGCCGGGGTCTGGCCGGTGTCGGCACGGTAGTGGCGGATAAAACTGCGCTCGCTCATGCCGGCCTGTTCGGCGAGCGTTGGGACGCCGAGGTCGCAAGTGAGGTTTTCGGCGATCCAGGCGTGCAGTTCATCGAAGCGGTTGCCCTGTTGTTGCAGCGACAGCGTCACGCTGAATTGCGACTGCCCGCCCGGGCGTTTCAGGAACACCACCAAGTGCCGGGCGACGTCGAGGGCGATGTCGCGGCCGAGGTCTTCTTCGACCATGGCCAGCGCCAGATCGATACCGGCCGTGACCCCGGCGGAAGTCCACACCGGGCCGTCGTTGATGAAAATCGGATTGGCCTCGACGCGCAGATTGGGATGTTGCGCGGCCAATTGCTCGCAGCGCGTCCAGTGGGTGACCACGCGGCGGCCATCGAGCCAGCCGCTGGCCGCGAGCAGAAAGGCCCCGGTGCATACCGAAGCCACGCGCCGACAATGAGTGCCGTGATCGCGCACCCAGCCAACCAGTTGCTGGTCTTCGGCGGCGGGATAAATGCCCCAGCCACCGGCGATGATCAAGGTATCGCTGGGCGTTTGCGGCAACGGTTCGGCCAGCACCGCCAGACCCGCCGATGACATCACCGCCCCGCCGCCGCTGGCGATCACGCTCGGCGCATACGGCACCGACATTCCGCGCTGGCGGGCCAGATCGTTGGCCGAGGCGAACACCTGCAACGGCCCGGTGACATCGAGAATCTGCATGTTGGCAAACGCGAGGACGTGAATGGCTTTAGGCATTTGGCGTAATTCGTGGGGTGATTGGCGTATGCGCCAGAACCTACGCGCCTACAGTGCAGTCGTCCACTTCTTTCAACGGAGCCACAACGATGACGCTGCAGATCGGTTTTCTGTTATTCCCGCAGGTTCAGCAACTCGACCTGACCGGCCCTTACGACGTGCTCGCCTCGTTGCCCGGCGTGCAGGTGCATCTGGTCTGGAAGGACCTGATGCCGGTGACGTCCAGCACCGGCCTGCTGCTGAAACCGACCACGACGTTCGACGATTGCCCGGATCTGGATGTGATCTGCGTGCCAGGCGGTGGCGGCGTCGGGCCGTTGATGGAAGACCAGCAGACGCTGGATTTCATCAAACGCCAGGCCGCGCAGGCACGTTATGTGACCTCGGTGTGCACCGGCTCGCTGGTGCTCGGCGCGGCGGGTCTGTTGCAGGGCAAGCGGGCGACCACGCATTGGGCGTATCACCAGTTGCTGCCGACGCTGGGAGCAATTGCGGTGAAGGATCGGGTGGTGCGCGACGGCAATCTGTTTACTGGCGGCGGGATCACCGCCGGGATCGATTTTGCCTTGGTGCTGGCGGCGGAACTGGTCGATGCCGACACGGCGCAACTGGTGCAGTTGCAACTGGAATATGCCCCGGCACCGCCGTTCAACGCTGGGAGGCCGGACGTGGCGCCGAGCGCGGTGGTCGATGAGGCGCGGTTGCGCGCGGCGCCTTCGTTGAAGCTGCGCACCGAGATTACCGAACGCGCGGCCGCCAAACTGGGCCTGCGCTGATCTTCAGCCGAATGCAAAACCTGTGGGAGCGAGCCTGCTCGCGAAAGCGGAGTGTCAGTCGCCAGTGACGTCATCTGCAAAACCGCTTTCGCGAGCAGGCTCGCTCCCACATTTGATTTGTGTCTGGCATCACTGCCACACCTTCACTTGTCCCACCTCCCTCGCCCGTGTAGAAAGCCCCTTCCAGAAATCTCGCACAAGGACTTTCGATGAAGGCGCTGCCCTGGCTCTATCTCGCGCTGCTCGGCCTCGGTTACGGATTGGCCCTGAGCTACGGCCAACTCGGTTGGCTGGCATTGATCTCCGTGGGGCTTTTGCTGTTCGCCGCGTTCGCTGTGCGCCAGCAACAAGTACCGTTTGCGCGCTGGCTCGGCCATGGCCTGTTCATTGTTCTGGCCGTGGCACTTGCGCTGCACTGGCTGCCGGGCTTCGCCAACGGCCGGGTGATCAATCCGCAACGTTTCACTGACAACGCGGTGCCGTTCGCGATGTATTTCAATCTGGATAAACCGCTGGTGGGCTTCTGGTTGCTGCTGGTTTGTCCGTGGATTGTCGCGCGGCGTTCGTTGCGCCTGACGGTCTATGCCACCGCCCTCGCCTTGACGCTGTGCGCAATTCTCGCCCTCGGCGGCGCGCTGTTGCTGGGCGTCATCGCCTGGGCGCCGAAGTGGCCGGATCAGGCCTGGCTGTGGGTGCTGAATAATCTGTTGCTGGTGACGCTGGTCGAGGAAGCGCTGTTTCGCGGCTATATACAGGGCGGACTCAGCCGTCGCCTTAAACACCTACCCTACGGCGATAACCTCGCACTGCTGTCGGCTTCGCTGCTGTTTGGTCTGGTGCACGCCGGCGCCGGCTGGACCTGGGTGTTGCTGGCGGGACTGGCCGGGGTCGGCTATGGTCTGGCCTATCGTTTCGGCGGACTGGGCGCGGCGATCGTCACCCATTTCGGCCTGAATCTGTTGCACTTCGGCCTGTTCACCTATCCGATGCTGGCCAGTTGACGCAAGCGCGGTTTTGCGACGTCGTACTTGAATCTGAAAAAAAGCTTCAATAAAAACCTGTCGGCGCCGACAACCATTCAAAGCCTTGCGGATTGAAAAACCATGCGTAACAACCAGCCCATTACACAACGCGAGCGGACCTTTCCAGCTCAGCAACGGTTGATTTCCACCACCGATGCCAAGGGCGTGATCACCTACTGCAACGACG
>NZ_RAZO01000487.1:0-7856 GCF_004307535.1 Pseudomonas sp. Sample_9 | reverse complement strand
GTGCTGTAGCCCGATTGAACGCTTTAGCGAGATCGGGCTTTTTTTTGTCTGCGATTTGACGAACAACACATGACTCCTTGTGGGAGCGAGCCTGCTCGCGAAAGCGGTGTATCAGAAAAGTATCAGCCGTCTGACACGCTGCCTTCGCGAGCAGGCTCGCTCCCACCGGTTATTTGTGTTTCCGGCTATTCGCAGTGAGCGGCAAAACCCGCTATCGTCGCCGCCATTCGATTTCGAGGCGAACATGGGCTATCTACTTTTTGTGACGCTGATCCAGGCGTTTTCTTTCAGTCTGATCGGCGAATACCTGGCCGGGCATGTCGACAGCTACTTCGCGGTGCTGGTGCGTGTGGTGCTGGCCGGGCTGGTGTTCATTCCGCTGACCCGCTGGCGTTCGGTGGAGCCGGCGTTCATGCGTGGCATGTTGCTGATCGGCGCGTTGCAGTTCGGTGTGACTTACGTCTGCCTTTACCTGAGCTTCCGTGTGCTGACGGTGCCGGAGGTGTTGCTGTTCACGATTCTCACGCCGCTGCACGTGACGTTGATCGAAGACGCGCTGAACCGTCGCTTTAATCCGTGGGCATTGGTTGCTGCGCTGGTGGCAGTCGGCGGTGCGGCGGTGATTCGCTTCGACAGCATCAGTCCCGACTTTTTCATGGGCTTTCTGCTGCTGCAACTGGCCAACTTCACCTACGCCGCCGGGCAAGTGATGTACAAGCATCTGGTGGCCAAGCATCCGAGCGATCTGCCGCATTACCGCCGCTTCGGTTATTTCTACCTGGGCGCATTGGCGGTTGTGCTGCCAGCGTTCCTGTTGTTCGGCAAATCGAACTTCCTGCCGGAAGCGCCGCTGCAATGGGGCGTGTTGCTGTTTCTCGGTCTGGTCTCGACCGCATTGGGTCTGTACTGGTGGAACAAGGGCGCGTGCATGGTCAACGGCGGTACCCTGGCGGTGATGAACAACCTGCATGTGCCGGTGGGGCTGCTGTTGAATCTGCTGATCTGGAATCAGCATGAGGAACTGGGGAGATTGTTCCTTGGCGGGGGTGTAATTCTGGCGGCTGTGTGGATCAGTCGGTTGGGCATCCGCAAATCCCCGGGCGCCGCATAACCCCTGTGGGAGCGAGCCTGCTCGCGAAGGCGTTGGGTCAGATAAGTATGGGGCGACTGACACATTGCATTCGCGAGCAGGCTCGCTCCCACATTTGATCTTTGGGTTACATCAGGTGTTTTTCCGGCTCCGGAATACTCGCCGAGCCCAACACCGCTGGCAGCAAGCCTGCGCGCAAATCCCCGCCACTCGGCTGTTGATACAGGCTCAACCCGAACTCCGGCAGCACCGCCAGCAGGTAATCGAAAATATCGCCCTGAATCCGCTCGTAATCGGCCCACACCGTGGTGCGGGTGAAGCAGTAGATTTCCAGCGGAATGCCCTGCGCGGTGGTCTGCATCTGCCGGACCATGCAGGTCATGTTCGGCTGAATCTCCGGATGACTCTTCAGATACGCCAGCGCGTAGGCGCGGAAGGTGCCGATGTTGGTCATGCGGCGGCGGTTGGCCGACATGGCTGCGACATTGCCCTGCGCTTCGTTCCAGGCCTTGAGCTCGGCTTTCTTGCGGCCCATGTAGTCGGTCAGCAGGTGCACCTGCGAGAGCTTTTCTTCCTCGTCGTCGCGGATGAAGCGCACGCCGCTGGCATCGATGAACAGGCTGCGCTTGATCCGCCGACCGCCGGACTGCTGCATGCCGCGCCAGTTCTTGAACGACTCGGACATCAGCCGCCAGGTCGGGATCGAGACGATCGTCTTGTCGAAGTTCTGCACTTTGACCGTGTGCAACGTGATGTCGACCACGTCGCCATCGGCGCCGACTTGTGGCATTTCGATCCAGTCGCCGACCCGCAGCATGTCGTTGCTGGTCAGCTGCACGCTGGCGACGAACGACAGCAGCGTGTCCTTGTAGACCAACAGAATCACCGCCGACATCGCACCCAGACCCGACAGCAGCAACAGCGGCGAGCGGTCGATCAGGGTGGCGACGATGATGATCGCGCCGAACACGTACAAAACCATTTTCGCCAGTTGCACGTAGCCTTTGATCGAGCGTGTACGCGCATGCTCGGTGCGCGCGTAGATGTCGAGCAGGGCGTTGAGCAGGGCGCTGACCGCCAGCAGCAGGAACAGGATGGTGAAGGCCAGGGCGACGTTGCCGAGAAAATTCATCGCGGTTTTGCTCAGCTCCGGCACCAGGTGCAGGCCGAACTGGATCACCAGTGACGGCGTCATTTGCGCCAGCCGTTGAAACACCTTGTTGTGGCGAAAGTCGTTGATCCAGTGCAACGCCGGTTGGCGGCCGAGCATGCGGCTGGCATGCAGGATCAGGTAACGCGCCACCCGTCCGAGCACCAGCGCGATGACCAGCAGCACCAGCAGCGCCAGTCCCGATTGCAGAATTGGGTGCTCTTCGAGCGTGCCCCAGAGGCCTTGGGCTTTGAGCCAGAGCTGTTTGATATCCATAAGCGAAACATTTCTTCTGTAAGACGCGAGGGCCGATTAGAGCATTTAAGACGCCGTGTATTGCAGCGAGTGACAAATCGGGCAACAAAAAAACCACTGATTGTCGGCGTTTGCACAAAGAAACTCGGCCTGAGCGCTCGAAACCGGTAACCTATGCAGCTGTTTTTTTGCATATCTTCGAGGTAGCACCCGTGTTTTCCCAATTCGCCCTGCACGAACGCCTGCTCAAAGCCGTGGCCGAGCTGAAATTTGTCGAGCCAACGCCAGTGCAAGCCGCGGCCATCCCGCTGGCGCTCCAGGGGCGTGATCTGCGGGTGACGGCGCAAACCGGTAGCGGCAAAACCGCCGCTTTCGTCCTGCCGATCCTCAATCGCCTGATCGGCCCGGCGAAGATCCGCGTCAGCATCAAGACGCTGATCCTGCTGCCAACCCGTGAGCTGGCCCAGCAGACCTTGAAGGAAGTCGAACGCTTCTCGCAGTTCACCTTCATCAAATCCGGCCTGATCACTGGCGGCGAAGACTTCAAGGTGCAGGCGGCAATGCTGCGCAAAGTGCCGGACATCCTCATCGGCACCCCGGGGCGGATGATCGAGCAACTCAACGCCGGCAACCTCGACCTGAAAGAAGTCGAAGTGCTGGTGCTCGACGAAGCCGACCGCATGCTCGACATGGGTTTCGCCGAAGACGTGCAGCGTCTGGTCGATGAGTGCCCGAACCGTCAGCAGACCATGCTGTTCTCCGCCACCACCGGCGGTTCCGGTCTGCGCGAAATGATCGCCAAGGTTCTGAACAATCCGGAGCACTTGCAGCTCAACGCGGTCAGCCAGCTCAACTCGACGACTCGTCAGCAAATCATCACCGCCGACCACAATCAGCACAAAGAGCAGATTGTGAACTGGCTGCTTGCCAACGAGACCTACCAGAAGGCCATCGTCTTCACCAACACCCGCGCCATGGCCGACCGCATCTACGGCCGCCTCGTGGCCCAGGAATACAAAGCGTTCGTGCTGCACGGCGAGAAAGACCAGAAGGATCGCAAACTGGCGATCGATCGTCTGAAGCAGGGCGGTGTGAAGATCCTCGTCGCCACTGACGTTGCCGCCCGTGGTCTGGACGTCGACGGTCTGGATCTGGTGATCAACTTCGACATGCCACGCAGCGGCGACGAATACGTACACCGCATCGGTCGTACCGGCCGTGCCGGTAACGATGGCCTGGCGATCTCGCTGATCTGCCACGGCGACTGGAACCTGATGTCGAGCATCGAGCGCTACCTGAAGCAGAGCTTCGAGCGCCGCACGATCAAGGAAGTCAAAGGCACCTACGGCGGGCCGAAAAAGGTCAAGGCCTCGGGTAAAGCCGTCGGCGTGAAAAAGAAAAAGACCGACGCCAAGGGCGACAAAAAGAAAACCGCCGCCAAGACGCCGACCAAGCGCAAGAGCGTCAACCGTCCAAAGCCGGATTCTCTGGTGAGCAGCGACGGCATGGCCCCGCTCAAGCGTCGCAAGCCAGCCGAGCCTGCGGCTGAGTAAGCTGTAGAACGCGCATAAAAAAACCGGACATTGTCCGGTTTTTTTTCGTCCTCAACTGTCGGCTTTTTTCTCCGCCGACCCCAGTTCCTTCAAACGCTGATCGATCAACTGGCACTTGTCCGGCAGATCGGCGCTGGCCGTGCCCAGATCCATGTTCTGCAACTCGGCGTTGATCTCCTTGGCCTTTTCCGGATTCTGCTCGGTGAGCTTGGAGACTTCCTTGGCCAGTTGTTCGCGTTTAATCGTCGCCTCTTCAGGCGTGCAGGCCCAGACGGGCAGGGCGCAGGCAAGGGTGGCGGCGAGGGACAGCTTGATCAGGGTTTTCATGGGCAGGCCTCAGTTCCGGTTAAGGCGGGTTAACCGGTTGAGGGCTGAAGCCTGGTAAAAGTTCAGAAACTGTGGGGCCAGGATTGTCCTCAATCGGCGTGGCAGCAACCCGACTTCGGCGCACCGTCATACCGATCATGATGCCGCACCCATTCCATGATCTCGTCTTCATTCCTGCCCTTGGGCGTCAGATCAAGGTAGTGGTAAGCACCAACCAGCATATCCAGGCCGCGCGCGTATGTGGAATAGGTGTGGAAAATCTCGCCTTCGTCATTGCGATAAAACACGCTCAGCCCCGGCATTTCTTCCTCGGCGCTGTCGGTTTTTTCGTAATTGTAGGTAGCCTTTCCCGCCGCGACATCCTCAGCCCGGGCGCAGACGCCGAAGTCGTAATTGAAATCGCAACCTTCTGACGAGACCCAGTCGAATTTCCAGCCCATGCGTTGTTTGAACGCCTGAAACTCGCGCAACGGCGCGTGGGAAACGGCGACGACCGCAACATCGTGATGGGCCAGGTGCTGGTTGGCGCCGTCGATGTGATCGCTGAGGAACGAGCAGCCCCGGCAGCCTTCCTCCCAGCCTTTGGCAAACATGAAATGGTAGATGATCAACTGGCTGTTGTTGCCAAACAGGTCGTTGAGCTTGAGCTCGCCGTTCGGGCCTTGAAAATGATAGTCCTTGTCGACTTTTACCCACGGCAGGGCGCGGCGCTCGGAGCTGAGGCGATCGCGTTCCCGGGTGAAGGCTTTTTCGTGGGCCAGATGCTGCTCGCGGGCGGCGAGCCATTCTTCGCGTGATACCACCGGATGGTTTGCAACGTTCATGACGATGTCTCCTGCGGGTTGAACCGGCTGTTTCAGACTAGTCGTTCAGCGTGCGAGGTAATCGACAGCCGTCGGTCGGTCGGGGCCGGAAATACTGCTGAACGGCTGCGCAGCGCTTCGGTCACAACCTTGAACGCGGCACAAAATCACCCGCACCGGAGGTTGGATCAGGATGACGACTTATAACTGGGATTTGATTGAACGTTTGCTGCATGAAGTGCAGAACAGCGCAGGCCATAGCTTCGCTCCCCGCGCTTATGCCGAAGACCATGCGGCCGAGAAAGCGAGCGCCGGCGAGCCGATCGACAATCTCGATCACTTGAAAACCCTGGCCTGTGATTATGAAAAGCTTTTGCTGGAGCGCGGATTCATCGAGCCACGGCCGGATCATGAAGGCAGCACCGGCAATAATTTCATCCTGACGCCACGGGGTTCGAGCCTGTTGAGCCTGATCGACAGCAGCATCCCCGGCAATGACCATCCGCGTCAGGTGCTGGATGAGCAGGAGGATGCGCTGGATGAAGTGACGTTTGATGAGGTCGCCTCAAAGGCTCAAATCGCCTGAGCCAGCGAATTCCGCCCTGTGGGAGCGAGCCTGCTCGCGAATACGGTCTGTCGGTGACATTGAACTGTCTGATACACCGCTTTCGCGAGCAGGCTCGCTCCCACATTGGATTCCAGTGATTTCAAGGTTTCTTCGCGGCCTTCAGGCACTTGAGGTCATTGAAGTCCTTGCGCACGGCCTCGATTTTCTTCAACAACCGCTGACGCTGTTGCGGTGTGCTCTCGGCCATCAAGTCGACAAACAGCGAGCGGGCCTGGGCTTCGGTGTTGGCGTAGGCCTTGCGGTAATCCGCTGTCCATAAGTGCTCGCGATGGACCAGAAGTGTTTCGATGCGTTGTGGGAATTCCGCGCTTTTGCGTTGCGCAACCGCGGCGCTGAACTGTTGCTGCCAATGCGCACGGTTGGCGATCCATTGGGTGTTCTGGTCGCCCAAGGCGTTGGTCCAGGCCAAGACGCGTTGTTTCTGCGTGTCACTGAGCGGGCCTAGCCAATCGTTCAGGCGATTTTCCATGCGCTCGCCGCGTTCCTTGATCTGCTGGGCCAACGGGGGCTTCACGTATTCCTGCTGGCGTTTGCGCAAATCCTTGGCAAACGCGTCGTTCATTTCCGCGACCTGTTTATCGTCCAGGCCTTGCAGCAGTTCGATGGCCGAAGGGGTGATTTCCCGGGCGGTTTCGGCAATGGCCTGCTTGGCTTCGGCGGTGCGCTCCTGCAGGGCGGCGTCGCTGACCTGATTGCTTTCGACCATGGCCTGTAAACGGTCCAGCCAATCAAGGTAGCCCGGCAATTGTGTGGTGCAGTGCCAGCTCAAGTGTTCCTTGAGCCGGTCGTTGAACCAGTCTTTCTGCTCCCCATTCATGTCCACGTAGTCGCTCAGCGACCACGGGATGATCACGTCGAGGTTGCGGTAGGCCAAGCCCACGCGGCTGCAAGCACCGAGGGCGAGGGTGAAGATCAGCAGGGCGGCAATCTGTTTGAACCAGCGAGACATGGGCAAATCCTTGCGAGAGCCTGGCGTCGGAAATCTGATTCTTATGTGATGCAGGATGCGCGCGGCAGTTCAGCCGATCAATAGAACGTGCGTACGGCCTTGAGGGTGACGAGGCCGTCGCACTCGCTGTTGTGGCCGGAATAGGCCGAGCAATCGTTGCCGCTGAGGCTGGAATTGCTGTAGATCAGATCGAGATCGACACCCATGAACGGCCGCGACAGTTTCACCGACCAATCGGTGAAACTGCTGACATAACCACCGTCGACCGCCACCGGCGTGTTCAGTTGGTGAGTGGTGTACTTCATGCTCACGCCAATGCCGAACGGTTGATTGCCAGTGAGGTCGGCAAACAAGGTGTTGTTCTGTTTATCCGGGTCGTTGCTCAGGGCAATGCCGAAGCGACTGCCGAGCAGAGTCAGGCCACCAAACAGCTCCTGGCTGTCGAGGGTGTCCACGCGTGGGTAGCTGTAATGGATCATTCCGACTTCATAGCCGAGCACCTGATCGAACGGTTGCTTGAAGCCGACGTAGGAGTCGATCTCGAGATTCTTGCCCGGGCTGATGCCCATGCTCGGCGCGTACTGGCCGAAATACACGCCGCTGTCGTGGCTCAGGTCGAGGCCGCCATGGAATGAACCGACCGCCGCCGGTTTGACCAGACCCTGGGCCATGCTGCGGCTAGGCGTGGTGCCAAGCTTGAGATCGAAGTCACCCAGTTCACCCTGAAAAACCTGCGCGTGCGCGGTCGCGCCTGACAGCAGGCTGACAAACAATAAACAGGGAAATGGGCGCATGCGTCACTCCATGAACCGCGAGCGCAGGGCGAGGGCCTGCTGAAACGCTTGATCTAGACGCGTGCAAGGATACCGGCGAATACCCGGCATTGATGGCCGTTCGTCGATTTTCAGGAATTTTTGTTTAAAACGAAGAGGGATTGCGCGGTGCCTGTCCAGGCGCTTCGAAGCTCAAAGCGCCTCTGGACGGGGTGAAACCGGTATTACTTCTTGCCCAAGCTGATCTGCTTGGACGGGCCGAATGTCTGGCCACTGACGCCTTTGGCAATTTGCTGGATCTCGCCGCCGGACTTGAGGAATGCTGCGA
>NZ_RAZO01000093.1:0-1054 GCF_004307535.1 Pseudomonas sp. Sample_9 | reverse complement strand
CCGAAGCCCGGCAGCAATGCCGGGCTTTTTTGTGCGCTCAAACTTGCCCTCGCTCTCACATTGGATATTTGGGCGTTCGGGAGTTTCTGAGCAAGCCGCGAAACCTGTGGGAGCGAGCCTGCTCGCGAAGGCGGCAGGTCAGCCAGACCCTCTATGATTGACACTGCGCTTTCGCGAGCAGGCTCGCTCCCACATTGGATATTTGGGCGTTCGGGAGTTTCTGAGCAAGCCACGAAACCTGTGGGAGCGAGCCTGCTCGCGAAGGCGTCAGGTCAGCCAGACCCTCTATGACTGACACTCCACTTTCGCGAGCAGGCTCGCTCCCACAGGGCCAGTGTCGGATTTGATGCAGGTTGTGATCAAACCGCCCAAGGTGGCCCGGTCTCGAATCTCGCTTCAATCCATTCCTTGAACGCCACCACTGCCGCCGCGGGAAATCGCGATGACGGCCTGATCAGATAGACGCCGCCCGCCGAATCCAGCTGCCAGTCGGGCAGCACGTGAATCAATCTCCCCGCCGCCAGGTCGCGGCTCATCAGCCAGTCGCCAGCACCGAGTATGCCGGCGTCGGCGCGGGCGGCGGCGAGCAGGGATTCGCTGTCGCTGGCGGTCAGGTTGCCGTGTGGCGTAATGGTCTGCACTTCGTTGCCGCGATGCAGGCGCCACAGCGGGAACGACGCCAGCCCGCTGAAGCGCAGGCAATTGTGTTGCAGCAGGTCCTGCGGGGTTTGCGGCATGCCGTGGGCCTCGATGTAGGCCGGCGACGCGCAGAGAATCCGTCGATGGTCACTGAGCTTTTTTGCAATCAGCCGATTGTCCTCAAGCTCGCCGATGCGAATGGCCGCGTCGAAGCCCTGCTCGATGATGTCGACCAGGCCTTCGCTGTAATCGGCCACCAGCGAGACGTGCGGATGGGCCTTGAGAAATTCCGGCAACAGCGGCCCCAGCCACAAACGCCCCATCGCCGCCGGCAACGCCAGGCGCAAGGTGCCGCGCACTTCGCTGGCGCCCTGCACCGCTTGCTGCTGCGCTTCGTTCATCAACTCGACGGCCG
>NZ_RAZO01000212.1:3943-7877 GCF_004307535.1 Pseudomonas sp. Sample_9 | reverse complement strand
TTCGGCAAACTGGTGCGCGGGCGGATCGACCTGCTGATTACCGATCGCCGCGTCGGCCAGCATTTGCTCGATGAATTGAATATCCGCGATCTGATCACCGAAAACCCGACGGTTATCAGCCGCCAGAGCCAGTTTCTTGCGGTTCGGCGCAATGCCGGCATGGACTTGCTGGTGCAGCGCTTTGGTGCCGAGCTCAAGCGTTTCAAGCGCGAACCGGCCTACGCCGAGCTCAGCGCACGTTACGGTGCTGCGCCGGTTGATAGCGCGTCACTGCGTGACGCCACGGTTGGCGGCAAAACCGTTGAGCAGCAGGAAAGCAGCGCGCAGTGATTGCTCTGTTATACTCCGGCGTTCCCGCCAGGCTCACGCCCGGACGCCCGGAACCGTAACAGGCCTCTCGACCCGCTACAGCGCAGCTTCCAGCCCGCGCGAGCGCTCCTGACGTGCCTTCGGAACCGCCGCTGGACCGGACGGGATTGCGTCCTCTTAAACGTGATTCGCGCCAGGCAAGACTCCCATTGGGCCAAGCCCTAACTAAAACAGGATTACTCATGTCCTTTGCTTCCCTCGGTCTCTCCGAGGCTTTAGTCCGTGCCATCGAAGATGCGGGCTATACCGAGCCTACTCCGGTGCAACAGCGGGCCATTCCCGCCGTGTTGCAAGGTCGCGACCTGATGGTGGCGGCTCAGACAGGTACCGGTAAAACCGGCGGCTTCGCCCTCCCGATTCTGGAGCGGTTGTTCCCTAACGGTCACCCGGACAAATCCCAGCGTCACGGCCCGCGCCAACCGCGCGTGCTGGTCCTGACCCCGACCCGCGAACTCGCGGCCCAGGTGCACGAGAGCTTCAAGATCTACGCCCGTGACCTGAAATTCGTCAGCGCCTGCATCTTCGGCGGCGTCGGCATGAACCCGCAGGTCCAGGCCATGTCCCGTGGCGTCGACGTCCTCGTCGCCTGCCCGGGTCGCTTGCTCGACCTCGCCGGCCAGGGCAGCGTCGATCTGTCCCACGTGGAAATTCTCGTCCTCGACGAAGCCGACCGCATGCTCGACATGGGTTTTGTCCACGACGTGAAGAAAGTCCTCGCACGTCTGCCGGCCAAGCGCCAGAACCTGCTGTTCTCGGCGACTTTCTCCAAAGACATCACCGACCTCGCCGGCAAGCTGCTGCACAATCCGGAACGCATCGAAGTGACGCCGCCGAACACCACGGTCGAGCGCATCGAACAACGCGTGTTCCGCCTGCCGGCCAGCCACAAGCGCGCACTGCTGGCGCACCTGATCACCGCCGGCGCGTGGGAACAGGTGCTGGTGTTCACCCGCACCAAGCACGGCGCCAACCGTCTCGCGGAATACCTGGACAAACACGGCCTGCCGGCGGTGGCGATCCACGGTAACAAGAGCCAGAACGCCCGCACCAAAGCCCTGGCCGACTTCAAGGCCGGTGATGTGCGCATTCTGGTTGCCACCGACATCGCCGCCCGTGGTCTGGACATCGATCAGTTGCCGCATGTGGTCAACTTCGAACTGCCGAACGTTGATGAAGATTACGTGCACCGTATCGGCCGTACTGGCCGCGCCGGTCGCTCCGGCGAGGCGATCTCGCTGGTCGCGCCGGACGAAGAGAAGCTGCTGAAAAGCATCGAACGCATGACCAAGCAGAAGATTGCCGACGGCGATCTGATGGGCTTCGACTCCAGCACCATCGAAGCCGAGAAGCCGGAAGCCCGCGAGCGTCCGGACATCCGCAACTCGCGCAATTCCCGTGGCCCACGTGGCGACGGCCCGAATGGCGGCGGCGGTGGCGGCGGTCGCAAGGACAAAGGCAAAGACAAGGGCAAGGAAAAGCCGGCCGGTGAACGTGGCGAGCGCCCTGCCCGTCAGCAGAAACCGCGCGAAGGCACACCAAGCCGCGATCAGCGCCCGAGCCAGCCACCGCGTGCGGCGGCTGACCGTGCCCCGGACGAATTCCTCGACGACGATGTGGATAACTTCGGTAACCGCGTTGACTACGTGCCGAAAGCCGCTCCGGCCGGTGGCCGTGGCCGTCGTCCGGGCGCACCGGCACAAGGTGCAGGCGCTGGCACACCGCGTGGCGGTCAGCCACAGGGTCGTCAGAACGGCCCGCGCAACAGCAACGGTTCGAGCACCGGCACTCCACCGGCCAAACGCAGCGGCCCGCGCAACGGCGCACCGCGTGACGGTCAGGGTCGTCGTGACGAATCCGCGCCTCGCAGCCGCCGCCCGGCCCGTGACGATCAGCCACGTACCGAGCAACCAGCCGTGCAGAACCCGCGCAGCAATGGCCCGAAGATCATGCACAAGGAATCGAAAGCCGACCGCTTCCCGACGCCTGAGCAGCTCGATCAACTGCCAAGCCGCCCACGTGGCGAGAAACCAGCACTGCTGACCCGCAATCGCTGAGTTTCAAGCCGCAATGAAAATGCCCCGACTCGAAAGAGCCGGGGCATTTTTCATAAGCGCTGCTAATCGCTTTGTGTAGGAGCTGCCGAAGGCTGCGATCTTTTGATCCTGATCTTGATCTTCAAAAATCAAGATCAAAAGATCGCAGCCTTCGGCAGCTCCTACAGGGGATCTGTGTTGTGGCAATAAAAAAAGCCCCCGGCCTTGCGACCGGGGGCGTTTTCATGTGGCGGCGAAATTTATTTCGCTTTCACACCTTCAAACGAAACATACAGCTCGACCGCATCGGACTTCGGACCAAGGTCTTTCTGCTTGCCGAAATCGGAGCGCTTGATGGTGGTGGTGCCTTCGAAGCCGGCACGGTAGCCGCCCCATGGATCCTTGCCTTCGCCCAGGAAGGTGGCCTTGACGACAACTGGCTTGGTTACGCCCAGCAGGGTCAGGTCGCCGGTCACGTCAGCGGTATTGGCACCGGTGGACTTGACGCTGGTGGAAACGAAGGTGGCCTTGCCGAATTTGCTGGCGTTGAGGAAGTCAGCGCTGGCGATGTGCTTGTCGCGTTCGGCGTGGTTGGTGAACACGCTGGCAGTGTTGACGTTGAACTCGATCTTGCTGTCTTCAGGCTTGGCAGCATCGAAGCTGAACTTGCCGTCGATGTCCTTGAAGGTACCGGTGATGTAGCTGTAGCCCAGGTGGCTGATCTTGAAGTCGACGAAGGCGTGCTGGCCTTCCTTGTCTACCACATAGTCAGCAGCCATTACGTTGGCGGACAGTACGGCCGAACCGATTGCCAGAGCGGCCAGAGTCTTTTTCAACATGCTTTCTTTTCCTTTGAGTCGAGGTTGAATTTCAGGCTTTGCGACCGAGCATTCGAGTGAGGGTCGCATCACGATCGATAAAGTGGTGCTTCAATGCTGCCAACGCATGGAGACCGGAAAAAATTACCAGTGCCCACGCCAGCCAGAGATGAATCACCCCAGCGGTATCTGCCTGATCCGGTAGTCCGGAGAGCAGAGCAGGAACTTCAAACAGGCCAAACACCGGGATCCCGACACCGTCTGCGGTGGAAATCAGGTAACCGGCAATCATCACAGCGAACAGCGCCAGATACAGAAACCCGTGGCCGAATTTAGCGCCGATACGGGTCATGCGACTGTAGCTTTGCAGCGTTGGCGGCGGCGGGCTGATGAAACGCCACAGCACTCGCAACACCATCACCGCGAGCAGCACCAGACCGATGCTCTTGTGCAGGTCCGGCGCGTCTTTGCGCCAGGTGCTGTAGTAATCCAGCCCGACCATCCACAGACCCAGCGCAAACAGCCCGAAGACCGCCAACGCCACGACCCAATGCATGAAGATGCTGACCCAACCATAGCGCGAAGAAGAGTTACGTAGCTGCATTGCCCAAATCCTGTGAGAACTGCGAACCAAGACTAGCGAGTTATCTATCGAATTAAAGCGGAAAATTTTGCTTTGAAATATCGAGAAATACGATCAAGAGTCTGCGAGCG
>NZ_RAZO01000212.1:0-3843 GCF_004307535.1 Pseudomonas sp. Sample_9 | reverse complement strand
CGGGCGCCTGCGCAAACCCAAGCAAAAGTGGCTGAGGAAACTGCCGAACGGGACAGAGTTCTTCAAGTGGGAGTTCTGACCGATTCAGACGGTGTGACTGGCTAGTTGTGAAGTACTGCGGGCGGTTGCAGGCACTCGGCATTGTAAGGATCTATCTGGCATTTATGCGCTAGTTCCGAACCATAACCGCCGGGAAAGAATTGCCCGTTGCTACAACCGGGAAGTGCAATCAGCAACAGTATCAGCGTGAGTGTTTTCATCAGAGAGCTCCAATTTTTCCCAGCATAAAATTGGTCGACGGGCAGCCGCTATCACCTGATTCCGAGCGTCTTGTGGGAAGCCTCCGGTACGCAGGTCAGCCATGGAACCGGTCCGCGAAGGACACAAACGCAGGGCAAAAAAAACGCGACCCGAGGGCCGCGTTTTTCATATGAACCAAGGTTTACTGCGCCTTGGTCTCGGTCGTTGCAGCAGGCTTGGCCGCTGGCTTCTTCGCCGGTTCAGCCTTCTTCGCCGCCGGTTTGGCCGCCGGCTTTTTCGTGTCGGTTTTTGCCGCCGGTTTCTTCGCCGCTGGCTTGGCCGCTGCTTTCTTTGCCGGCTCGGCTTTCACCGGGGCCGCTGGTTTCGGTGCTTCCACCGGCGCTGGCGCAGGTGCCGGGGTCGGTGCAGGTGCTGGAGCGGCCGGAGCAGGTGCTGGCTCTGGCGCCTTCACAGGCTCAGGCTTCTTCTCGTCATCCGAGCCGCCGAACAGGTTGCTGAAGAAGTTGCCCTTCTTCGCCGCCGCCGCACCCGCCGCGCCTGCCGCTGCTGCAGCCGGAACCACTTTGACCGGTTCAAACGACTTGCCTGCCGCCAGATCTTCAACCTGGCTGGCCGCGCGCTGGCCGGTGCGCAGTGCGCCTTCCAGGGTGCCCGGGTACAAGGTGTCGGTGTGTTCGCCGGCGAACGCTACGCGTTGCAGCGGACGTTCCCACAGGCGCCAGAACTTGCTGATCTGCCCTGGGCCGTAAGCCAGGTAGGCGCCGCCCATCGACGGGTCGGTGCTGTAGCGACGGATTTCATAACCGGTGAACGAGCCACGGGCCTGTGGATAAAACGCGTGCAGACGGATCAGCACCTGATCGACCATCTGCTTGTCGCCGAACGCCTGCATCACCCGAGCGTTGTCGCCGGACAGGTTGATCACCACGTTGGCGCCACCCTTCAGCGCCGGTTCGATCCAGAGCATGCCCAGACCGGTATTGCTGTAGATCTCGCCGGACATGCGCGATTTGCTTTCCCACACTGGCGTCTTGAACTTCAGCATGATCTGGTCGCGCCAACCGTAGTTGGTGCCCTTGATCGCTGCCAGATGCTGAGCATCCAGCGCCGGGGTCAGCGAGATCTTGTTCAGTGCGCGCAAAGGCACCGCCAGCACCACATAGTCAGCCTGATAGCCGACGCTGCCGACTTTGACGGTCACGCCGTCCTTGTCCTGGATGATGGCCGAGACCGGCGAGCTGGTCTTGATGGTCTTGATCTGTTTGACGAAGGCCTGGGCCAGCACCTGGCTGCCACCGACCAGACGCGAGGCGCGCAGGTCGCGGTCGGAGACGCCGCGATAGACGCGGTTCTGCTGAGCGAAATACAGCAGCGACAGACGCGAAGGTTCGTCGTAGTGGGTACGGATGTCCTGGTTGATCAACTGACGCGCGGTGGCCGGCAGGTTCTGCTTGTCGAGCCAGCTCGATACGGTGATCTGGTCCAGTGCATGCAGGGTGGCGGTCGCCGCCGGGTTCTGCGGGTCGTCGATCGAGCGCGCCAGATCGTCGAGGGTTTTCTGGTAGCGCTTGAGCGCATCGGCGGTGGCTGGCTGCTTGGTGGCCAGATCAGCGGCGGAGAAATAATCGCCGTCGATCAGATAACCGGGGGTACGGACGAATTCCGGCGCCGGCGTGGTGCCGAGCTTGAAGGTCGACACGTACTTGTTCAGCACCGGCTGAGTCTTGTCGTTGCCGATCCACTCGCTGGTGGCCATGCCCGAGCGGCCGCCCAGACTCGGTTTGGCTTCCAGCAGGGTGACCTGCCAGCCTTTGTTCTGCAGTTCGTAAGCGGCGGTCAGACCCGACAGGCCACCGCCGATCACGATTGCGGTTTTATCCTTGGCCAGCGCCGTAACGCTGAACAGCCCCAACATCACCAGCGCACAGGCGCGCAGCCAACCGACAGACATTCAGCGAACTCCGGAAAAACATGTGGGAAAAAGCAGTTTTGCGAGTCAGACGACTCAAAGAACCGCGAAGAATACGTTAGCCATCAAAACGCCGCCAGCGACGTCTATCGGCTCAGACAAAGTAGCTCAATCGACACAATGGGTTGTTCCCGCGCGATGCATTGCATAGGCTTGCGCGATTGTTCGCCCGCGCCTGACGCGAGCCGCCTCGAGGAGACTGTTAATGGGCCTGAATAACCAGTGGATGCAACGCGATCTTGCGGTGTTGTGGCATCCCTGCACCCAGATGAAAGACCACGAACAGCTGCCGCTGATCCCGATCAAGCGCGGCGAAGGCGTCTGGCTCGAAGACTTCGAAGGCAAGCGCTACCTCGACGCGGTCAGTTCCTGGTGGGTCAACGTGTTCGGCCACGCCAACCCGCGCATCAACCAGCGCATCAAGGATCAGGTCGATCAACTCGAGCACGTGATTCTTGCCGGTTTCAGCCATCAGCCGGTGATCGAGCTGTCCGAGCGTCTGGTGAAGATGACGCCGCAAGGTCTGAATCGGGTGTTCTACGCCGATAACGGTTCGTCGTGCATCGAAGTCGCGCTGAAGATGAGCTTTCACTACTGGCTCAATCGCGGCCAACCGAACAAGAAGCGCTTCGTCACCCTGACCAACAGCTACCACGGCGAAACCATGGCGGCGATGGCAGTCGGCGACGTGCCGCTGTTCACCGAGACCTACAAAGCCCTGCTGATGGACACCATCAAGGTGCCGAGCCCGGATTGCTACGGGCGCCCCGACGGCATGAGCTGGGAAGAACATTCACGCAACATGTTTGCCGCCATGGAACAGACCCTGGCAGAGAATCATGACAGCGTCGCGGCAGTCATCGTCGAGCCGCTGATTCAAGGCGCCGGCGGTATGCGCATGTATCACCCGGTGTACCTCAAGCTGTTGCGCGAGGCCTGCGACCGCTATGGCGTGCACCTGATCCACGACGAAATCGCCGTCGGCTTCGGCCGCACCGGGACGATGTTCGCCTGCGAACAGGCCGGCATCCGCCCGGACTTCCTTTGCCTGTCGAAAGCCCTGACCGGCGGCTACCTGCCGCTGGCCGCGTGCCTGACCACCGACGAGGTCTACAGCGCCTTCTACGACGACTACCCGACCCTGCGCGCCTTCCTGCATTCGCACAGCTACACCGGCAACCCGCTGGCCTGCGCTGCGGCACTGGCGACCCTGGATATCTTCGAGCAGGACAACGTCATCGAGAACAACCAGGCGCTGGCTCAGCGCATGGCCTCGGCGACCGCGCATCTGGTCGATCACCCGAACGTCTCCGAAGTGCGCCAGACCGGCATGGTCCTGGCCATCGAGATGGTCAAGGATAAAGCCAGCAAAGAGGCCTACCCTTGGCAGGAGCGTCGTGGCTTGAAGGTGTTCCAGCATGCGCTGGAACGTGGTGCGTTGTTGCGGCCGCTGGGCAGCGTGGTGTATTTCCTGCCGCCGTACGTGATCACCCCGGAGCAGATCGATTTCCTGGCCGAAGTGGCCAGTGAAGGTATTGATATTGCTACGCGTGACAGCGTCAGCGTGGCGGTGCCGAAAGACTTCCATCCGGGATTCCGCGACCCGGGCTGAT
>NZ_RAZO01000369.1:0-8006 GCF_004307535.1 Pseudomonas sp. Sample_9 | reverse complement strand
CCTGTCACGCCGGGGGTCGCGGGTTCGAGTCCCGTCCGCTGCGCCATATTCGGTAACCTGGACCACTGAACGCCAGGTCGCCACGGAAAAACCCGCTGAAGCGGGTTTTTTTCTGTCTCAAGGTTGTGCCCGCGGGATGTATCGTTTCACCGGTTTTCAGATTTTTTTGAAAAATATTCAATTAAATCAACACTTTACGAAAACTTGTGGCATAATGCACCCCGTAACGAAGCGAAGGGTGATTAGCTCAGCTGGGAGAGCGTCTGCCTTACAAGCAGAATGTCGGCGGTTCGATCCCGTCATCACCCACCATTCGTTTCAAGTGTTACGCGCAGCGGTAGTTCAGTCGGTTAGAATACCGGCCTGTCACGCCGGGGGTCGCGGGTTCGAGTCCCGTCCGCTGCGCCATATTCGGTATCTGGAACTGAACGCCAGACACCACAAAAAGCCCGCCTTGTGCGGGCTTTTTGCTGTCTGCGATTTCTGTAGGAGCTGACGATTACAACGAGGCTGCGATCTTTTGGCTTTTTTCATACAAGATCAAAAGATCGCAGCCTCGTTGCGCTCGTCAGCTCCTACATGGGATGTGCAGAGGCATTCTGACTGTGTCGATAATCGCTCACCGCCTCGTACACCGCCCTGCGCAGGCGATTGATCCCGCCAATCGGCCGATGCGCCTCGATGCCGAACCACGGATTGAACGACAGGTTGTCGCATTGCAGATTCAGCGCCGGCGTATCGAAGTCCTGCGCGGGCAGGATGATCCGCGCCACGGTTTCAAACGGTGCATCCTGCTCACGCCACTCAATGCTCGTGTCCTCGATCGGCATGTATTTGTTCTCGTCCTGGCGCTGGATCTGCAAGGCAAAACACGCCGGCACCCGATCCGTCGACAACTGTTGATTCAGTGCACTGCGCAGGAAATTCGGCAAGTCGTGATTCTGTTTGGGCAGCGTATACGCCGGGCAACTGTCCGGATCCGGCACGACGCGGAATTTCGCATTGGCCTCACCGAACTTGTAGGGCGATACCGAGAAATATGTGGTCTCGGTCGGACTGTCCGGCGGCGCTGACAGGGTTGCCAACGCGATGAATAGATGACGGACCTGCCAGGTGCGCGGATCCCATGTCGGAAAAAACGCCATGACCCTCTTGCCGTCAGCCTGCGCCGCCACATTCTGACGATACTCTGCGACATTGCTGACAAAGAAATTCGGATGGCTGAACATCACGAAATCCTGTTCATGCTGGTCCTGGCGGTTGCCGAGCAGTTGCGTGCCAGGAACCTCAAGCAACTTGATCGCCATTCCGCGCGCGTCGCGAATGCTGTCGAATTGTGGATAGGCATTGCCGTTGGACAACCGGATCAACGCCTGCCAGGTCTTGCCCGGCTCGCTAAACACTCCCTGTCGCAGCGATTGCGCCAGTTCCGGTAACACCTGCACTTGCGCCTTCACGCAGCCATGCGCTTTGGCGTGGGCATCGCGCAGATAGCGCGTGGGTTCGCGGTGCTGGTCGACGATGCGCACTGCGGTTTGAATGACGTCCTGGGTCATCGCCGCTTCGCCTGCTGGAATCTGTTCCTGCGCCGACACCGGCCCGCGATGCTGCCAGGCAAACCACGCGGTGGCGATGGCCCAGCCGAGCAGGCCGATGACCAGGAGGATCAGCAGAGTCTTGCCAAGCAAGCGCCCCAACCAGAGCCAGAAACGCGCGAGCGGCGGCAGTTCCTTTTTGAATGTCGGCATGATCATGGCAACTGCGCCTCCAGTGGTCCGCCCAGTACTTTCAGGTATTCGAGTAGCGCCCAGCGCTCCTCGGGTTGCAGGAGTCGGCCGATCACCCCGTTGCCGCGTGCGCCGGCGCGGAATTCGTGGCCGCTGTTGTGGTTGCCGCTGATGCGCGTGTCGAACAGAAAACCGTTGGTGGAAGGCTCGGTGCGATAACCGAGATGGCGCGGGTCGTATTCGAGCGTGCCTTTATAGAAGGTGGTTGCACGCTCATCCTGCGGTGACAGCAACTGATAGATGCTCGGCACCGAACCGTTGTGCAGAAACGGCGCAGTCGCCCACACGCCTGCCAGCGGTCGAGCCTTGTAAGCGACTTTTTCGCGCACGCCGATCGGCAGGCCGAAACCGTCCATGCGCGGTTTTTCTTCCGGCGTGATCTTCGCTTCTTGATAGGCCCGGTTTTCCACGAACGCGGTGACGTAAGCCAGGCCCTTGGCCACCGACAATTGGCTCAGATCAAGCGGCTCCTTGGGTTCGGGGTGCAGTTTGACGTCCATCTTTTCCAGCTCATTGACATCCCATTGCAGTGCGCTCAGGTCGAAACGGTGACTGGCAATGTTGTTGGCCGCATTCGGATCGGTGCCGATCACCTCCACGGGAAGCATGTGCAAGTGCTGCACCCAGCGTTCGCCTTCCTGCGATTGGCGCGGGACATGGCAGCCGGCGCAGTTTTCCGCGAACAGCGCGCGGCCTTTGGCGGCCAGCGGCTTGTCGATGGCACCGAACAGATCTTCCGGCCAGGTTGGCGGCTTCAACTGTTGCAGGATTTCTTCGATGGCGTGCAGATCACGCACGCGCACGCTGGAAGGGTAGCGCTCGGCGCCTTGCAGCGGCTGACCGTTGGCGTCGAAGAAATTCAGGGTGGCACCGACGCCGAGCGCTTCGCCGATATTGCGCGCCATCGGCTGCTGGGCCGAGCCATTCCACTGCACCCAGTCGAACGTCCACATGTCCCACAGCTGCGGGTAATCCACCGGGGCATCGGCCACGCGGTAGTTGGCAGGGGAAATCGCATCACCGAACGTGGCGTTGGCTATTCGGCCGAACGCGTCGGTGCGGCCCGGGCCTTCTTCGGTCGGATAGAGGCCGCGATGGGTGTCGTTCCAGGCCACTCTGAGGAAAGTATTCAGCGAGGTTTTGAAGTCTTTGCGCAATTGCTCGTGACGAGTGTCGTATTCATCACCCAAAACGGTTCTGGCGAAGCGCTCGAATTTCCACGGGTTGTAATAGGTCGAGGCCAGACTTGCGACCAGGGCCTGTCCGAAACTGCCACCGCGCAATGTAGGAACGCTGGAAGGCAACACATGTTGCGCGGTACCGCCATCGATGCGCACGGCCTGACCTTTGAAGCGCAACTCGCCGGTGTGGCAAGCGGCGCAGGTGATGTCCAGATAGTGCTCGGAGGCGTTGCCGGGATTCTGATGCCGGGCAAAACCGACGGGCAGGTTGCCGGGATTGTTCAAGGTGGCTTTTTGCTGCGGATCGACCAGGAAGCCGAAGCGGGCGAGGTATTCGGGCGAGGCGAATCTTTGTTCCGAGAACGGCAATTCCAATGCCTGGAACCACTCGTAACGCAGGCCTTTGACTTGCGTACCTTGCGGTGTGAAGTAGTAAGTCTGGCGTTGAGCTTCGCTCCACTGATCCAGATAACGTACCTGTTGCGGCGGGGTGTAGAAGGGCAATTTCGGGTTGGCGACGTAATAGACAATCACCGCAACGGCGATTAACGCCAGCACTATAACCACACTGATAACGCGGAATAAGAGGCGCAAGTTGAACATCCTTGTCGAATTGTTGCGCTGTTATGCCTGAGTGGCGCTGGCTGGGCAAGTGGCCATTACGCCAGAAGCTGAGGCAAGCGCCGACGAGGCTTGTCGTCCGTGGATGACAGAAGCTTCATCCAGCCATCGGCCAAATGCGTTTTAATCCCTGAACTTATCGGAAGAATCCTGCTCTCATGCCGGTAGCCATTGGTCGTGGCGGCCTGATAAGCTCGCGGCTTTACTCGATTGCCCATTCGGCGCATGAACAAGGAAATAGCATGAAACAGCATCGGTTGGCGGCGGCGGTAGCCCTGGTTAGCCTGGTACTCGCGGGTTGTGACTCGCAGACCAGCGTAGAGCTGAAAACCCCGGCGCAAAAAGCTTCCTACGGCATCGGCCTGAACATGGGCAAAAGCCTTGCCCAGGAAGGCATGGATGATCTGGACTCCAAAGCGGTAGCCCAGGGCATCGAAGATGCCGTTGGCAAGAAAGAACAGAAGCTGAAAGATGAAGAACTGGTTGAAGCCTTCGCCTCGCTGCAAAAGCGTGCTGAAGAGCGTATGGCCAAGATGAGCGAAGAGTCGGCAGCCGCCGGCAAGAAATTCCTCGAAGAAAACGGCAAGAAGGCTGGTGTAACCACAACCGCCTCCGGCCTGCAGTACGAAGTAGTGAAGAAAGCCGATGGCCCACAGCCTAAGCCGACCGACGTCGTCACTGTTCACTACACCGGCAAGCTGACCAACGGCACCGTGTTCGACAGCTCCGTCGAGCGCGGCAGCCCGATCGATCTGCCAGTCAGTGGCGTGATCCCGGGTTGGGTTGAAGGTCTGCAACTGATGCACGTTGGCGAGAAGTACAAACTGTACATCCCTAGCGATCTGGCTTACGGCGCTCAGTCGCCAAGCCCGGCAATCCCGGCCAACTCGGTTCTGGTTTTCGACCTGGAACTGCTGGCCATCAAGGATCCAGCCAAAGAAGACGCCGCTGCCAAGTAACACGCAACGGTATCGCCAACAACGCCTCGCTTATGCGGGGCGTTGTTGCAACTGCAGGTCGGGAAAGGTAAACAGAGCGAACTGACGCCGTTCAACACAGTCATAGCTTTGAGGCTGCCCGCGCTAGACGCCCTGAGCTGCCAAGTCAATGAAATATTGGGCTTTTTTATGTGAGTAAAAAACGCCCGATCTGAGCGCAGCCCTTATGAAACGGGGCTCTCAGCGCTGAAATGCAGCTCTGTTCACAAGGTTATCCACAATTTGTGTGGATAACATTTCAACGGGAAGAATAGATGAAAGCTCCGTGGAATTTCGCTCGATTCCTGCCGTTGGCCGGTCGCCTGCTGGCCCGTGGACGCCTGCCGACCCTGTTGTTTGCCGTGGCCAGCAAAGGCGCGGCGCAAGGCAATCGCCTGGGCAAGCTCAAGGATGATCTGCGCTTGCTGCAGTCGTTATGCCTGGCCTACTGGCGTGGCGAGTATCGCGCGATCAGTGCCAAGTCGCTGATTTCGGTGGTGGCCGGCCTGATGTATTTCCTCAGCCCGGTGGATGCCATTCCGGATTTCATTCCCATGTTCGGCATGCTCGATGACATCGCTGTCCTCGCCTGGTTGATGAAAACCCTCGATGACGAACTCAACGCCTTCCGCCTGTGGCGAAAACGCCAGCAGCCCGAAAAGCTGGCGGTGGTTGAACGCCTCCCTGATACCCCTGAACAATTGCAGCTGCAAGGCCCGAAAAAGCCCTGACTGATCAGGACTGCCTACAGATAGATACCACTCGCGACCTTAGCCGCTGTTAGGATTACACTTCTAGGGAAAAGTGCCGACTCGCTAAGTGGTGTTGTCCTACGGGGTAGTCATGGATATTCAGATAATTGCACGCGATGGCGAACCCGAATACGCGGTTCTGCCGTGGGCTCAATATCAGGCTTTACTGAAAGCAGCAGGGATCAACGCAGCACCGGTGCAGCAGCCAGCAGCGCCGCTCGCCACCTCGCCGGAGCCGATTCTTCCGGGTCTGGATCAATTACGCAGTTTGCGCGAAGGGAAGGGCATCGCCATCGAGGCGCTGGCCCGCACGGTAGGCATCAGCCCGTCTTACCTGGCCATGATCGAAAGTGGTGAGCGTCAGCCCGACGCCGCGATTCGCCGCAGCCTGGCCTGGGAACTGACGGTGCCGGGTTGGAGGGACGAATCGTGAGCGTACGCATCAGCCGTCAACATTGGGACGGATTGCTGGGGGAACTGGACCAGGCGCGCCGTCAGCGCCATCTTCTGACCTATCGAGCCTTGCTTGAGCGTTTGCAGCTGCCGACGCCGGCGATGCAGACGCTGACGGCTGCGCTGGAGCATCTGGCCGCACTGGATGCCAAAGCCGAGCAGCCTTTGCGCAGTTCGCTGGTCATCAGTCAGGGTGCGAGTCGTTTGCCGCGTACCGGGTTCTTTGAATGTGTCGAGCGTCTGGGGCGCTTTTCCGGGCCGTCAGATGGCGTTGCGGCGGCGTCCTGGCATGCGTCGGAAGTAGTGCGGGTCTTCGAATACGAATACCCGGAATCGGCGGAGGCCTGAGTGTTTCTGTGGCTCAAGGCGCGGGCCGGTTACTGGCTGGCCCGCAGGCTGTTTCATTGGTCGTGGTTCGTTCGCCAGCCGCGTGGCTGGCGCTGGCTTGAGGGCCAGTTTGCGCGCATGGCCAACCTCGGCGATGTCGATGCTCAAAGCTTTTATGGGCACATTCTGACTTTTCGCGGCGTTGGGCTAGGCGCGCGTGAAGAAGGCGTGCGTCTGCTGCGTCTGGCGGCGTTGGCCGGCGACGGTAAAGCCGCTTATCAAGTCGGCGTGATCAGCCTCGCCGGTACGCCGAGCAAGGCGCCGGATCCCGTTGAGGCCGCTCGTTGGTGGAGCATGGCCGCCAAGGCCGGCCACCCGTTGGCCGAGCTGAAGCTGCAACAGCTGAGGGCTGGTGATTCAACGCAGTAATTCCATGTATGTCTTCTAAATAAACGCGGCGTGAGGTTTTCCTCACGCCGCGTTTACGTTTCTGCCTGCACGTTTTTCGATTGATGCTGGATTGCAGATTAGTCCTACATCCTTTGCCTACTCGCCTGACTTCTTTCCTCTTTGATCCCCCGCACAGTTCCCGCGACTAATTTCTTGCGCGAGGGACCGCTCATGCTTCAGCCCGTTTTTCAGTCCACCTTGTTTGCTCGCGTGTGTTGATGGAAGCCATCGCGCGCATCGAGCAGGAACTCGACAGCTTTCCGCAAACGCTCAGCCTCTACCGCGAACAGCTTGATCACTGGCTCAGTCGCAGGGCGGACCAGATCAGCGAGGCAGCAGACCTGCCGTCGCTGGTGGGTATGGAGCGGATCATCCGCTTCGGCGATAGCAGCACGGCGGTCAGCAGCAGCGACGACGAATTTTCCTCCAGTGTCGTCCAGTGCCCGCAGGGCGGGCTGATGCAGATCGAGAGCAAATTCGAATCGGTCTATGACATCCCGCTGGGCAACATTTCCGTCGATGTGGTCGACGTGGATAGCGGCAAGACCAGCCCGGTCACCCTTGATCAGCAGGGCAAGGCTGAATTCAGAGGCGAAGAGGGCAAGTTCTACCGCGTTTTGGTTCACAGCGCTGTCACCTCCAGTCAAGTCACCGAGCTGTTCGAATCCTACGACGGTTTGACCGGCGAACTGGAACACTGGCTGCGTAGCGAGTGGCAAGGTTTCAAGCCGCAGTGGTCACAGTCGGTGGCGATAGCGGCCAGCAACGGCATGCTTGCTGGAAGTTGGGCCGCTATCGAAGGCGTGTGGGACAGCCTCGGTCTGCTCTCGGAAATTCTTCAGGATCCCGGCAAGTTTGCCGAGCGTCTAGGCAGCGGCGCGGCTGATCTGATCGAGCTGGCACAGACCGCTCCGGATCTCATGGAAAAGCTGCAGTTGCTGGTCAGTGACGAGGCGGCGATGTGCTTGCTGCTGCGGTCGGCGAGCCTGTGGCTGGACATGCTGCCGCCCAGCGCGATTGCCGACAAGTCCGCTGAAGTGGCGTCGATGATGATCGTGCAACTGATCATCGATGTGTTGATCAGCGTGGTGCTGACGTTTGTCGGAGCGGGGGCGGGGATCGCTTATCTGACGCTGCGTCTGGCTGACCGCGCAACGCAGCTGTTCAACGTCGCCAAGCGTCTGGTCAAGGCGCTGTTCAGCATCGTCAACGCCTTTATTGAATACGTCGACCGCTACAAAGCCGTTGCCGCGCGGGGCATCGCCGCCGGGGTGAAAAAGGGCCGGATGCAATTGCGCTGGGATGCCAAGCGCAACGCCATGTTGAAGAAAGACGAGCCCCACGACGACGCGCCCGACCAGGCGAAAAACCCCAACGGCGATGCCGCCGATTGCGTGCCCAAAACCTGTACCAATGGCTGCCCGGTGTCGATGGTCACCGGCGAAGAACTGCTGACCC
>NZ_RAZO01000166.1:0-8029 GCF_004307535.1 Pseudomonas sp. Sample_9 | reverse complement strand
CCCTCAAAATAGGCGTACATCCTACCTGCTCTGACGGGCAAACAGCAGCCCGTCATCGCTCGATTGTGGCCCCCGCGCTGCGGCGAAGGCGCAGGCCTTGAACTCGGGAGTGCGCTGCCGACGCCGAAAAATCGGCCCATCAACAGATATCCGTGATGGCCGCGAGATTTTTCGGGGCAAAAAAAACGCCCCCTTGCGGGAGCGTCCTTTGTTGAAACGCCAGCGTATTACTTGCGCTTCATCGACAAGAAGAACTCGTCGTTGGTCTTGGTCGTTTTCAGCTTGTCGACCAGGAACTCGATGGCGGCAACTTCGTCCATCGGGTGCAGCAGCTTGCGCAGAATCCACATGCGCTGCAGTTCGTCGTCGGCGGTCAGCAACTCTTCGCGGCGGGTGCCGGAGCGGTTGATGTTGATGGCCGGGAACACACGCTTCTCGGCGATCTTGCGATCCAGAGGCAGTTCCATGTTGCCGGTACCCTTGAACTCTTCGTAGATCACTTCGTCCATCTTCGAGCCGGTTTCAACCAGCGCGGTGGCGATAATGGTCAGCGAGCCGCCTTCTTCGATGTTACGCGCGGCACCGAAGAAACGCTTCGGCTTCTCCAGGGCGTGGGCATCGACACCACCGGTCAGGACCTTGCCGGAGCTCGGGATCACGGTGTTGTAGGCACGGGCCAGACGAGTGATGGAGTCGAGCAGGATCACCACGTCTTTCTTGTGTTCGACCAGGCGCTTGGCCTTCTCGATGACCATTTCAGCAACCTGCACGTGACGGGTCGGCGGCTCGTCGAAAGTCGAGGCAACCACTTCGCCGCGCACGGTGCGCTGCATTTCGGTCACTTCTTCCGGACGCTCGTCGATCAACAGCACGATCAGGTGAACTTCAGGATTGTTACGCGCGATGTTCGCTGCGATGTTCTGCAGCATGATCGTTTTACCGGCTTTCGGCGGTGCGACGATCAGGCCACGCTGGCCTTTGCCGATCGGCGCGCACAGGTCGATCACGCGACCGGTCAAGTCTTCGGTGGAACCGTTGCCGGCTTCCATCTTCATGCGCACGGTCGGGAACAGCGGCGTCAGGTTCTCGAAGAGAATCTTGTTTTTCGCGTTCTCCGGACGATCGAAGTTGATCGTGTCGACCTTGAGCAGGGCGAAATACCGCTCGCCTTCCTTCGGAGGGCGGATCTTGCCAACGATGGTGTCACCGGTGCGCAAGTTGAAGCGGCGGATCTGGCTCGGCGAGACGTAGATGTCGTCAGGGCCGGCGAGGTAGGAAGCGTCTGCGGAGCGCAGGAAGCCGAAGCCGTCCTGGAGAATCTCCAGCACGCCATCACCGGAGATTTCCTCGCCGCTTTTCGCGTGCTTTTTCAGCAGGGAGAAAATCACGTCCTGCTTGCGCGAACGGGCCATATTTTCTATGCCCATCTGTTCGGCCAATTCGAGCAGTTCGGTAATCGGCTTTTGCTTGAGTTCAGTCAGATTCATATAGGAATGACGTAATCATTTATGGAGGGGGGGAAATTAAGCTTTTGGCTTAATGAGGCCGCGCCGCGGAGAAGGCGACAGGATCGCGAACTAATTCGAAAAGGAGTGCGTCGGCGACGGCTAGCAGGGGGCATTGGAGAAACCAGTGCGGGGCCGAATGTACCACCTGAGTTTCGGAGCGTCTAGCCCTGAATACGCAAAAAGCCCCGCGATTTGCGGGGCTTTTTTTCAGCGTTTTACTGCGACGCTCAGATGTTGGCGTCGAGGAACGCCGCCAGCTGCGACTTCGACAGTGCGCCGACCTTGGTCGCTTCAACGTTGCCGTTCTTGAACAGCATCAGCGTCGGGATACCACGCACGCCATGCTTGGCCGGGGTTTCCTGGTTTTCGTCGATGTTCAGTTTGGCGACGGTCAGCTTGCCTTTGTAAGTCTCGGCAATCTCGTCCAGAACCGGTGCGATCATTTTGCAAGGGCCGCACCATTCAGCCCAGTAGTCGACCAGGACAGCGCCTTCGGCCTTGAGTACGTCGGCTTCGAAGCTAGCGTCGCTAACGTGTTTGATCAGATCGCTGCTCATGGAATTCTCCAGGTTGTAAGCAAAAAAACGTGGCCCATCATAGCCGCCCTTCCCTTGTTCAGGAAGCCGCAGATGATTGAGTGTTGCTATGGCCCTTGATGAGTTTGGGTATAGCTCAAGTCACGCCGTGGCGGGAGCGATGAAGGCGATTCCGGTGCGCAGGGCAGCGTTGCGCACGTGTTCCTGCATGGCTTTTTGCGCTGCTCCCGACGCACGGCGGGCCAGTGCGCGGAGGATCTTGCGGTGTTCCTGCCAGGTTTCCATGGCGCGCTCGGCGCGGATGAACGGCAGTTTCTGGCTCTCGAGAAAAATCTCGGCGCTGGCGGTGAGGATGCTCAGCATCGCCTGATTGCCGCTGGCCAGCAGGATCCGTCGATGAAATTCGAAGTCGAGTTTCGCCGCCGCTTCGAAGTCGCCGAGCTTCAATTGCTCGCGCATGGCCGCAACGTTGTCTTCCAGCGCATCCAGATCGAACGTGCTCAACGTCACCGCCGCCAACCCTGCTGCAAACCCTTCGAGCGCATAGCGCAATTGAAAGATATCCAGCGGTGATGCCTGCGCCGCAAACGACCAGCCTGGCGCGTTGTCGCCGCGCGACAATTCGACCGGTGACTGCACGAACACGCCCTTGCCCGGCTGAATGCTGACCACGCCCAGTGCACTGAGCGACGACAACGCTTCACGCAACGATGCCCGGCTGACGCCCAGTTGCAGCGCCAGATCCCGTTGCGAAGGCAACGCGTCGCCGGCACCGAAGCCCTGCTCGGTGATCAGTTTGCGGATCGCTTGCAGCGCCACTTCGGGTACGGCGCGGGAGATCGAATTCATGATGTGCGGACGCGTCAGGGCCAAGGTGCGGCTAGTTGTAAAGCTATTCGTCGAGTCCGGCAAGTCGTGCCCCAGCGGGGTTCGGCGCGTGCAGCCGATGCGCCATCGCAGTGCGAAAACCGAGCTGACTGTTCAGACCAGTAAGACCGAACGAAGCCGCTGGTGCCGCGGCCTGCCGGGGCGAAATCCGCCTGTTGGCACGGGCCATGCTCTGTCCGATCGCAGCAACCACTTCCCGCCGATCCGGAGATTGTCCATGACCCAGCGTTACAGCGCCCTCCTCGCTTCCCTGTTTGCCGGCCTGCTGCTGTGCCAGGCCCCCGCTCACGCCGACGGTCTGGACGACGTGGTCAAACGCGGCACGCTGAAAGTCGCCGTGCCCCAGGACTTCCCGCCGTTCGGCTCGGTCGGCCCGGACATGAAGCCGCGCGGCCTGGATATCGACACGGCGAAACTGCTCGCTGACCAACTAAAGGTCAAACTCGAACTGACCCCGGTCAACAGCACCAACCGCATCCCGTTCCTCACCACCGGCAAGGTCGATCTGGTGATTTCCAGCCTCGGCAAAAACGCCGAGCGCGAGAAGGTCATCGACTTCTCCCGCGCCTATGCGCCGTTCTACCTCGCCGTGTTCGGTCCGCCAGACGCTGCGATCACCAGCCTCGACGACCTCAAGGGCAAGACCATCAGCGTCACCCGTGGCGCCATCGAAGACATCGAGCTGAGCAAAGTCGCCCCCGAAGGCGTGACCATCAAACGCTTCGAAGACAACAACTCGACCATCGCCGCTTACCTGGCAGGCCAGGTCGATCTGATCGCCAGCGGCAACGTGGTAATGGTGGCCATCAGCGAGAAGAACCCCAAGCGCGTACCGGCGCTGAAAGTGAAGCTCAAGGATTCGCCGGTCTACGTCGGTGTGAACAAGAACGAAGCGGCGTTGCTGGCCAAGGTCAACGACATCCTCAACACCGCCAAGGCTGACGGCGCACTGGAAAAGAACTCGCAGACCTGGCTGAAAGAGCCGCTGCCGGCCGATCTCTGATCGACTGCGCGGGAGACCTTCATGGCTTATCAGTTCGATTTTTTGCCGGTGGTGGAAAACACCGACCTGCTGCTGCGCGGCGCTTTGTTCACGCTGGAGCTGACCGCCATCGGCGCGCTGCTCGGGGTCGGCGTGGGCATTGTCGGCGCGCTGGTGCGGGCTTGGCAGATTCGCCCGTTCTCGGCGATCTTCGGCGTCTACGTCGAGTTGATCCGCAACACGCCGTTTCTGGTGCAGCTGTTCTTCATCTTCTTCGGCCTGCCGTCGCTCGGCGTACAGATTTCCGAGTGGCAGGCGGCGGTGCTGGCGATGGTGATCAACCTTGGCGCCTATTCAACCGAGATCATCCGCGCCGGCATCCAGGCGATTCCGCGCGGGCAACTGGAAGCGGCTGCGGCACTGGCGATGACCCGCTTCGAAGCGTTCCGCCACGTCGTCCTGCTGCCGGCGCTGGGCAAGGTCTGGCCGGCGCTGAGCAGCCAGATCATCATTGTAATGCTCGGTTCGGCGGTGTGTTCGCAGATCGCCACGGAAGAATTGAGCTTCGCCGCCAACTTCATTCAGTCACGCAACTTCCGCGCCTTTGAAACCTATGCGCTGACCACCCTGATCTACCTGTGCATGGCGCTGCTGATCCGCCAGTTGCTCAACTGGTTCGGCCGGCGGTTCATTGCGAGGAGCAGCCAATGAGCGATTTCACTTTCTGGGACATCCTGCGCAACCTGCTCACCGGCCTCCAATGGACGCTGGCGCTGTCGCTGGTGGCATTCATCGGCGGCGGCCTCGTCGGCCTGCTCATTCTGGTGATGCGCATTTCGAAGAACACCCTGCCAAGCAGCATCGCCCGCACCTGGATCGAGCTGTTTCAGGGCACGCCACTGTTGATGCAACTGTTTCTGGTGTTCTTCGGTGTGGCGCTGGCCGGGATCGAGATTTCGCCGTGGATGGCCGCCGCGATCGCTTTGACCTTGTTCACCAGCGCCTATCTGGCAGAGATCTGGCGCGGTTGCGTCGAGGCCATTCCCCACGGTCAGTGGGAAGCTTCGTCGAGCCTGGCGCTCAATCCGCTGGAGCAGCTGCGCTACGTGATTCTGCCGCAAGCGCTGCGCATCGCCGTGGCGCCGACCGTGGGCTTCTCGGTGCAAGTGGTCAAGGGCACAGCGGTGACCTCGATCATCGGCTTCACCGAACTGACCAAGACCGGCGGCATGCTCGCCAACGCCACGTTCGAACCGTTCATGGTCTACGGCCTCGTCGCCCTCGGCTACTTCCTGCTCTGCTACCCCTTGTCCCTCAGTGCGCGCTACCTGGAAAGGAGACTGCATGCCTCTGCTTAGAATTTCCGCCCTGCATAAATACTACGGCGATCACCACGTACTCAAAGGCATCGACCTCAGCGTCGAGGAAGGTCAGGTCGTGGCGATCATCGGCCGCAGCGGCTCGGGCAAATCGACTCTGTTGCGCACACTCAACGGCCTGGAGTCGATCAACGACGGCGTGATCGAAGTCGACGGCGAATACCTCGACGCCGCCCGCGCTGATCTGCGCAGCCTGCGACAGAAGGTCGGCATGGTCTTCCAGCAGTTCAACCTGTTCCCGCACCTGACCGTCGGGGAGAACGTCATGCTCGCGCCGCAAGTGGTGCAAAAAGTACCCAAGGCCAAGGCTGCCGAACTGGCGCGGGAAATGCTCGAGCGAGTCGGGCTCGGGGAGAAATTCGATGCCTTCCCGGACCGCTTGTCCGGCGGCCAGCAGCAACGGGTGGCGATTGCCCGGGCCCTGGCGATGTCGCCGAAGGTGCTGCTGTGCGATGAAATCACTTCGGCACTGGACCCGGAACTGGTCAATGAAGTGCTCAGCGTGGTGCGGCAATTGGCCAAGGAAGGCATGACGCTGATCATGGTCACCCATGAGATGCGCTTTGCCCGGGAAGTCGGCGATAAATTGGTTTTCATGCACCATGGCAAGGTGCATGAGGTGGGCGATCCGAAGGTGTTGTTTGCCAATCCGCAGACGGCCGAGCTGGCGAACTTTATTGGCACGGTGGAAGCGACAGCCTGAAGATTTGCTGAAGCAGTTATGCCCTCTTCGCGAGCAGGCTCGCTCCCACATGGGAATGCGTTCACCTGTGGGAGCGAGCCTGCTCGCGAATGGCCGCGCCGCGATCCCCAGACTTTCTGCGCTGAATCAACGGTTTGAACCATGCGCGTTGGCGCCAGCGTTTGATCGTGGCACGATGTCGGGGTTATCGACCGAGACCCCCTGACCATGCCGCAATCCCAAGCCAAGAATCTGTCCCTGATCGCCGCAATCGACCTGGGCTCCAACAGCTTTCACATGGTCGTGGCCAAGGCCCAGAACGGCGAAATCCGCATTCTCGAACGCCTCGGCGAGAAGGTGCAACTGGCCGCCGGCATCGATGACGCGCGCCAGCTCAACGAAGAATCGATGCAGCGCGGCCTCGATTGCCTCAAGCGCTTTGCGCAACTGATCAACGGTATGCCGCTCGGTGCCGTGCGCATCGTCGGCACCAACGCCCTGCGTGAAGCGCGCAACCGTGGCGAATTCATCCGCCGCGCCGAGGAAATCCTCGGCCACACGGTTGAAGTCATCTCCGGCCGTGAAGAAGCGCGCCTGATCTATCTCGGCGTTTCGCACACACTCGCCGACACCCCAGGCAAACGTTTGGTCGCCGACATCGGCGGCGGCAGTACCGAATTCATCATCGGCCAGCGCTTCGAGCCGCTGCTGCGCGAAAGCCTGCAAATGGGCTGCGTGAGTTTCACCCAGCGCTACTTCAAGGACGGCAAGATCACTCCGGCGCGCTACGCCCAGGCTTACACGGCGGCGCGCCTGGAGATCATGAGCATCGAGCACGCCCTGCATCGCCTGACCTGGGATGAAGCCATCGGCTCCTCGGGCACCATCCGCGCCATCGGTCTGGCCCTGAAGGCCGGCGGCCACGGCAGCGGCGAGGTCAACGCCGAATGCCTGGCATGGCTCAAGCGCAAGCTGTTCAAGCTGGGCGACGCCGACAAGATCGATTTCGAAGGCATCAAGCCTGATCGCCGCGCGATCTTCCCGGCGGGCCTGGCGATTCTCGAAGCGATCTTCGACGCCCTCGAACTGCAACGCATGGACCATTGTGAAGGCGCGCTGCGTGAAGGCGTGCTCTACGACCTGCTCGGCCGCCATCATCACGAAGACGTGCGCGAACGCACCCTGACCTCGCTGATGGAGCGCTATCACGTCGATCTGGAACAGGCGGCGCGGGTCGAGCGCAAGGCCCTGCACGCCTTCGATCAGGTCGCCGTCGACTGGGAACTGGATGACGGCATCTGGCGCGAACTGCTCGGCTGGGCGGCGAAAGTCCACGAAGTCGGCCTCGACATCGCTCACTATCACTATCACAAGCACGGTGCCTACCTGATCGAGCACTCCGATCTGGCCGGCTTCTCCCGCGAGGATCAGCAGATGCTCGCGCTATTGGTGCGCGGGCACCGGCGCAATATTCCCAAGGACAAGTTCGCCGAATTCGGCGATGACGGCATCAAACTGATTCGCCTGTGCGTGCTACTGCGGTTCGCCATTCTGTTCCATCACATTCGCGGAACCCAGGCGATGCCGCAGGTAGTGCTGCATGCCAGTGGCGATCATCTCGATGTGGAATTTCCGGAGAACTGGCTGGATGAAAATCAGCTGACTCAGGCGGATTTCGGCCTCGAGGCCGATTGGTTGACGCGGGTGGGGATTATTCTCACGGTGCACTGAGTAACTGGCTGGCACAAAAAAGGCGATCCGTTAGGATCGCCTTTTTATTGGGTTTGGTTTGAGGAACTGCGTGAGCCTTGCCCCTCACCCCAGCCCTCTCCCGAGGGAGAGGGAGCCGATTTGTGGGCTTTTCGAATCCTGAAATCGACTCGGTATTGCGAGTCGGCGTAACCCTGACATCCACCTCGGTCAGTCCCCTCTCCCTCCGGGAGAGGGCTAGGGTGAGGGGCTTTTGCTCTTGGCTTTGCTTTAGCTGCTGACAGGCAAGATCGGGCTGCCCAACCGCTCCAGCAACGTCGCCTGCGCACTGCGCGGGTTCTGGT
>NZ_RAZO01000083.1:5536-8044 GCF_004307535.1 Pseudomonas sp. Sample_9 | reverse complement strand
GAAGTGAAGGGGATTGGCAAGGCGATTCTGGATCGCAATCGTGAAAAGCTGGAAGTGAACTAAGCTGACAGTTCAACGCCGAGAGGCCGGTCATTGACCGGCCTTTTTATTGGGTGCTGATCGGGTGGATGCCTGAACGCTGAAAATTACGGGTATCATATTGTGCTTTGATTATGCCTATAATAATTTCGTTCGGGACTGATTCAGCAGCCGAATCGCAGCACACCGATGCACGTCGAATTTTGAATTGATAAGGGGTAACCACGGTATGAACCAACGTCGAGTCGTCGTCACGGGCATGGGCCTGGTTTCACCCTTGGGCAGTGATGTTGAAATCGTCTGGCAGCGTTTGCTGGCCGGTCGTTCCGGGTTGCGCAACCTGCCAGATGCGGTTGTGGCTGATCTGCCGACCCGGGTCGGCGGCAGTGTGCCGACGGCGGAGGAGGATGCCGAGGCCGGATTTGATCCGGATCGTGCGACGCCGCCCAAGGAACAGAAGAAGATGGATCGCTTCATCATGTTCGCCATGGAAGCGGCGCGGCAGGCGCTGGAGCAGGCCGGCTGGCATCCAGCGGACGCTGAAAGCCAAGAGCGCACTGCGACGATCATCGGCTCGGGAGTGGGCGGTTTCGGTGCGATTGCCGATGCGGTGCGTACCACCGACAGCCGTGGCCCTCGGCGGTTGTCGCCGTTCACCATTCCATCGTTTCTGGTCAATCTCGCGGCCGGTCATGTGTCGATCCAGCATGGTCTCAAAGGGCCGTTGGGCGCACCGGTTACCGCATGTGCCGCTGGCGTTCAGGCGATCGGCGATGCAGCACGGTTGATCAGGGCGGGGGAGGCGGACATCGCAGTATGTGGCGGTGCTGAAGCTTCGATCGATCGCGTTAGTCTCGCCGGTTTCGCCGCCGCGCGGGCGCTGTCCAGCGGTTACAACGACACTCCTGAGAAAGCCTCACGTCCTTTCGATAGCGGGCGCGATGGCTTCGTAATGGGCGAGGGCGCCGGTCTGTTGGTCATCGAGTCGCTGGAGCATGCGCTTGCACGCGGTGCGAAGCCGCTGGCCGAACTGGTCGGTTACGGCACCACCGCCGACGCCTATCACCTGACCGCCGGTCCGGAAGACGGCAGCGGCGCACGCCGGGCGATGCAATTGGCACTGGCTCAGGGCGGTGTGACGCCGGAGCAGGTGCAGCATCTCAACGCTCATGCCACTTCAACACCGGTCGGTGATTTGGGCGAGTTGGCGGCGATCAAGGCGTTGTTTGGCACGCAGAACAAGATCGCCGTGACTTCGACCAAATCCGCCACCGGTCATTTGCTCGGTGCGGCCGGTGGGCTGGAGGCGATTTTCACGCTGCTGGCGATTCGTGATCAGGTGGTGCCACCAACGCTCAACTTTGAAAACCCGGATCCAGCGAGCCAAGGGGTGGACATTGTCCATGGCGAGGCGCGGTCGATGGCGATCGAATATGCATTGTCCAACGGCTTCGGTTTTGGCGGGGTCAATGCGAGCGTGTTGTTCAAGCGCTGGGAAGGTTAATCGCTCGATTGCTTGAGATGTTCGCGGGTGACGTCGAGGATGCGTTGGGCGAAGTCAGCATCCGCGACGCTGCGTGACAGCAGCAGTGCACCGGCCAGAGTCGCCATGATGACAATGCTGCGATCGCCGATGTTCTCGCCTTTGAGCGTGCCCTGAATTTGTTCGAGGCGAGCATTGAGGACTTCGTCGCTGGTAGGGCTTGGCTGGCCGCGCAGGCCCAGCTCGGAGGAAATGGTCAGCAGTGGGCAGCCTTCGTGGGGCGAGGTCTGATGCCACTCTGACAGGTAGGTGTCGATGAACACTTGCAGAGGGTTTTCCTGCGCGAAGATTTCTTCGCACAGGCCCGCGACTTGCTCGCCGGCCTCTTGCAGGGCTTTTTCGACCAGTTCTTCCTTGGATTTGAAGTGCGAGTAGAAACCGCCATGGGTCAAGCCCAGGGCTTTCATCAAAGGCTGCAAGCCGGTGGCGCCGATACCGTCCTTGCGAAATCGGGCGGAAGCTTCCTTGATGATGCGTTGATGGGTCTGGGCTTTGTGATCTGGCGAGTAACGCATGTGGAGCTCTCCGCGACGATGCTGCCATCTTAACCACGGAAGATTAAATGGTGACTGTACTTCTAAAATCTAAACAGCCTGCGGGTAAGTCCGATTGTGCTGAAAAAACAAACCCCGCCATTGCGGCGGGGTTGGTATCAGCGGTCTTGTGCATCCTTGGCATCCGCTTCGGCATTGCGCTGTGCGACGCGCTTGCGTTCTTCATCGGTCAGTTCGACCTTGTTGGCGGTGTCGCGCAACATCATCAATCCGCCGACAATCGAGCCGATCGCAACGACCAGAATCAACCAGGCATACCAGGGCATAACGGCTCTCCTTAATGGCAGCTCGACGGGCGAGGACTTCGCCGTGCGATGCTGCATACCACCTTTGAGCGAAACGACTTCGCGGTGGTTCCATTCTAGGCCGCTT
>NZ_RAZO01000083.1:0-5436 GCF_004307535.1 Pseudomonas sp. Sample_9 | reverse complement strand
GGCGCGCGGAAAGTACGTTCCAGATTCGGTTCCGATTTACGCAGTTTGAACAGGCTGAGCATGCTCATGATGTACATCACGATCGCGCCGAACACGGCCATGGTGATCATCGCGGCAGTGAGTGTCATGCCGCCGAGGTTGATCAGGCCGTCGCTGTAGATCGCGGCGATGCCGATCAGGCCGCCAGCGATGATTGCGCGGTGCGGGGTCTGGAAGCGTGACAGTTTTGCCAATGAGGCGGGCAGGTAACCGGCGCGGGCGAGGGCGAAGAATTGTCGTGAGTAGCCGAGGATGATGCCGTGGAAACTGGCGACCAGGCCGAACAGGCCGATCCAGACCAGCATGTGCAGCCAGCCGGAGTTGTCACCGACCACGGTTTTCATCGCCTGCGGCAGTGGGTCGTTGATGTTGGATAAGGTGCGCCAGTCGCCGACGCCGCCCGCGAAGAACATCACGCCCATGGCCAACAGCACCAGGGTCAGGATGCCGCTGATGTAGGCTTTTGGGATCGTGCGTTTCGGGTCCTTGGCTTCTTCGGCGGCCATGGCGGCGCCTTCGATGGCGAGGAAGAACCAGATCGCGAAGGGAATCGCCGCGAACATCCCGGCAATCGCTGGCGCGCCGAAGACGTCGGAGCCGGCCCAGCCATTCAGGGCGAAGTTGCTGAAGCTGAACGCCGGTGCGACCACGCCCATGAACACCAGCAACTCAGCCACCGCCAGCACGCAGACGATCAGCTCGAACGTCGCGGCCAGTTTCACCCCGAGAATGTTCAGGCCCATGAATAAGATATACGCGCCGACCGCTGCGTGTTTCGGGTCGAGCGCCGGAAACTGCACATTCAAGTAAGCGCCAATCGCTAAAGCAATCGCCGGCGGGGCGAAGACGAATTCGATCAGTGTGGCCAGGCCTGCGATCAATCCACCTTTTTCGCCAAAGGCGCGACGGCTGTAGGCGAACGGCCCGCCGGCATGAGGAATCGCGGTGGTCAGTTCGGTGAAGCTGAAAATGAAGCAGGTGTACATGGTCGCGACCATGAATGAGGTCACCAGGAAACCCAGCGTACCGGCGACACCCCAGCCGTAACTCCAGCCGAAATATTCCCCGGAAATCACCAGCCCCACGGCAATGCCCCACAGGTGCAACGTGCCCAGCGTGGGTTTGAGTTGTGTGTTCATGCGCTTGCTCCCGCAATGGTTGGAAAGCTCGGGAGAGGGCGTGTGCAGTGGGCGTGCCATTACGCTGAAACAAGTCGTAATGAGTTCAAAGCTGTCGCAGCGGGGATGATTGGCGCTGGATGTGCGGGTTTTGTGCGCCAGTTGGGTGCGATGTTGTCTGCGCCGCCGTCTTCGCGAGCAGGCTCGCTCCCACATTTTGAAATGCGTTGCCCCTGTGGGAGCGAGCCTGCTCGCGAAGGCGCCAGCCCAAACACCACGAAACTCAGCCGTAAAGCCCGCATAAATCCACTCTTTACGCTTTCTTTATGTCCCACGCCGCGCCTCGCTCTCGTTCCTTTACAGCCTCCTTCCCGACAATCGCTGCACACACGGCAATACGCCGTTACACGGAGATCTTCCATGAGCGTTCTGGATGGGGTGTCACTGCTGTTGGCAGTGGGGCTGTTCATTTATCTGTTGGTTGCGCTGTTGCGCGCGGACCGGAACTAGGAGCGGCTATGCACAGTTATGACTATTGGCTGATCCTCGGGTTTTTTGCGCTGGTCCTGCTGCCGGCGCCGTTCCTCGGTCGTTTCTATTACAAGATGATGGAGGGCCAGCGCACCTGGCTGACGCCGATTCTCGGCCCGGTCGAGCGCGGTTGCTATCGCCTTGCCGGCGTCGATGCGCAGGCGGAGCAGAGCTGGCAGAAGTACACGCTGGCGCTGCTGGCGTTCAACCTTGCCGGTTTCCTGCTGCTGTTTGCGATTCTGCTGTTCCAGGATCACCTGCCGCTGAATCCGCAAAACCTGCCGGGCCAGGAATGGACCCAGGCGTTCAACACCGCGGTCAGTTTCATGACCAACACCAACTGGCAGTCCTACAGCGGCGAAGCGACCCTCAGCTATCTGAGCCAGATGGTCGGTCTCACCGTGCAGAACTTCGTCAGCGCCGCCACCGGCCTCGCCGTGCTGGTTGCGCTGTGCCGTGGCATCGGCCGCAAATCGACGAAAACCTTGGGCAACTTCTGGGTCGACATGACCCGCGCCACCCTCTATGGCCTGCTGCCGCTGTGCCTGCTGCTGGCGCTGTATCTGGTCTGGCAGGGCGTGCCGCAAACCTTCGCCCAGTATGTAAATGCCGTGACCCTGCAAGGCGTCGATCAGGTGATCCCGCTCGGCCCGGCCGCCAGCCAGATTGCGATCAAGCAACTGGGCACCAACGGCGGTGGCTTCTTCGGCGTCAACTCGGCGCATCCGTTCGAGAACCCGACCGCGTGGAGCAACCTGTTCGAGGTCGCTTCGATCATTCTGATTCCGGTGGCGCTGGTGTTCACCTTTGGCCATTACGTCAAGGATCTGCGCCAGAGCCGCGCGATCATCGCCTGCATGTTGGCGTTGTTCCTGATCGGCGGCGCGACGTCGTTGTGGGCCGAGTATCAGCCGAATCCGACCCTGAACAACGCTGCCGTTGAACAGACTGCACCGCTGGAAGGCAAGGAAGCGCGCTTCGGTACCACCGCGACGGTGCTGTGGTCGGTGACTACCACGGCGGCCTCGAACGGCTCGGTGAACGGCATGCACGATAGCCTCAACCCGCTGAGCGGCATGGTCGCGTTGGTCAACATGATGGTCGGCGAAGTGATCTTCGGCGGTGTCGGCGCCGGGCTCTACGGCATGTTGCTCAACGTGCTGATCGCGGTGTTCCTCGCCGGTCTGATGATCGGTCGGACGCCGGAATACCTCGGCAAGAAGCTTCAAGCGCGTGAGGTGCAATTGCTGGTCGTAACCTTGTTGGTGATGCCCGTCGGCGTGCTGGTGCTCGGCGCGATTGCCGCCACGGTTCCCAGCGCTGCGGCAACCATCAGCAACCCCGGCGCGCACGGTTTCAGTCAGTTGCTCTACGCCTACACCTCGGCCAGCGCCAACAACGGCTCGGCATTCGGTGGCCTGAGCGCGAACACACCGTTCCACAACCTGATGCTCGGCCTGGGCATGTTGATCGGTCGTTTCGGTTACATCCTGCCGGTGCTGGCACTGGCCGGTAGCCTGGCGATGAAGAAGAGCGCACCGGTCGGCCAGAACAGCTTCCCGACTCACGGCCCGCTGTTCGTGACCCTGTTGACCGTGACCATTTTGCTGGTGGGCGGCCTGACGTTCTTGCCGACGCTGGCGCTCGGTCCTGTCGCCGAACATTTAAGTATGGGCTTCTAAGGAATCCATCATGAATATGCCTGCAATCAAACCCGCCGCCGTCAAAGCGCCGGAACAAGCCAAAACCGCGATTTCGGCCCTGTGGCGCCCGGCGCTGGTGCAAGCCTTCGTCAAGCTCGACCCACGGCAGCTGGCCCGTTCGCCAGTGATGCTGGTGGTCGAACTGACGGCGATTTTCACCACCGTGCTGTGCTTCCTTCCGGATGCCGACGTGCCGACCTTCGTCGCCGCGCAAATCGCTCTGTGGCTGTGGTTCACCGTGCTGTTCGCCAACTTCGCCGAGGCCCTGGCCGAAGGTCGTGGCAAGGCCCGCGCCGACAGCCTCAAGGCCGGCAGCGAAGGCCTCAGCGCCCGCTGCCGTCAGGCTGATGGCAGCTTCAGGATTGTCCCCGCCGCCAATCTGCGCAAGGGCGATGTGGTGCGAGTCGAAGCCGGGGAAATGATCCCCGGTGACGGCGAAGTCATCGAAGGTATTGCGGCGGTCAACGAAGCGGCGATCACTGGCGAATCGGCGCCGGTGATCCGTGAGTCCGGCGGCGACCGCTCGGCCGTCACCGGCAACACGCGGCTGGTGTCCGACTGGCTGCTGGTGAAGATCACCACCAACCCTGGTGAATCGACCCTCGACCGCATGATCGCCCTGGTCGAAGGCGCCAAACGCCAGAAGACCCCGAACGAAGTCGCGCTGGATATCCTGCTGATCGGCCTGACCCTGATCTTTCTGCTGGTGGTCGTCACCCTGCAACCGTTCGCGCATTTCGCCAACGGCAGCCTGCCGCTGGTGTTCCTCGTGGCGTTATTGGTCACGCTGATTCCGACCACCATTGGCGGACTGCTGTCGGCCATCGGTATCGCCGGGATGGATCGGCTGGTGCGCCTCAACGTGATCGCCAAATCCGGCCGGGCGGTGGAAGCGGCGGGTGACGTGCATGTGCTGTTGCTCGACAAGACCGGCACCATCACCTTCGGCAACCGTCGTTGCAGCGCGGTGTATGCCGCGCCTGGTGTGACCGGCCGTGAGCTGGCCGAAGGCGCGCTGTTCGCTTCGCTGGCCGACGAAACCGCTGAAGGCAAGTCGATCGTCGAGTTCCTTCGTGGCCTGCATCCACAACCGGAGCCGGCCCCGGAGACCCTGACCGCCGTGCCGTTCAGCGCGGAAACCCGCTTGTCCGGCGTTGATTATCAGGGCCGCGTGTATCGCAAAGGCGCGGTGGATTCGCTGCTGGCGTTTCTCGGTCAGCAACGTAGCGATCTGGCCCCGACGCTGGCGCGGGAAATCGACAAGATCGCCCAGAGCGGCGGCACGCCGTTGCTGGTCTGCGCTGACGGCAGATTGCTTGGCGCGATCCATCTCAAGGACGTGGTCAAGCCAGGCATCCGCGAGCGTTTTGCCGAGTTGCGCAAACTGGGAATTCGCACGGTGATGGTCACCGGCGACAACCCGCTGACCGCAGCAGCGATCGCCGCTGAAGCGGGCGTCGATGATGTGCTCGCCGAAGCCACGCCGGAGAAGAAACTCGCGCGCATTCGTCACGAGCAGAACGACGGTCGCCTGGTCGCCATGTGCGGCGACGGCGCCAACGACGCCCCGGCGCTGGCCCAGGCAGACGTCGGCATGGCCATGAACGATGGCACGCAAGCGGCACGCGAAGCGGCGAACATGGTCGACCTCGACAGCGACCCGACCAAGCTGCTCGACGTGGTGCAGATCGGCAAGGAATTGCTGGTGACCCGTGGCGCGCTGACGACCTTTTCCATCGCCAACGACATCGCCAAATACTTCGCGATTCTGCCGGCGCTGTTCGCCTCGATTTACCCGCAGTTGGGCGTGCTGAACATCATGCATCTGAGCAGTCCGCAGAGCGCGATTCTCTCGGCCATCGTCTTCAACGCGCTGATCATCGTTGTGCTGATTCCACTGGCATTGCGCGGCGTGCGGGTGCAGGCGGCGAGTGCGGCGGCGTTGCTGCGGCGCAATCTGCTGATCTATGGCGTCGGCGGGATTGTCGTGCCGTTCGTGGGGATCAAGGTGATCGACATGCTGCTTACGGCGTTGCATCTGGTGT
>NZ_RAZO01000323.1:2223-50671 GCF_004307535.1 Pseudomonas sp. Sample_9 | reverse complement strand
GGCCCGGCGTTGCAGTTGCCGTGGACGTATCTGCCGGCACCGGAGCTGACCGACAGGTTGATCGATGATGTGGTCGATGGCACCACTGATCAGCTCGGTCGGCACAGCATTTCCGCGCTGGAGCGCTATCGTGATGATTGTTTGCTGGCGGTGCTTGAAGCGGTGAAGACCACCAAGGAAAAGCATGGAATGAGTTTCAGCGAATAGACCTTGCAGAGCGCTTCCGGCCTCTTCGCGAGCAGGCTCGCTCCCACAGGTAAACGCATTTCAATGTGGGAGCGAGCCTGCTCGCGAAGACGGCAGTCCAGTCATCATCAATGTTGGAACCGAAACCATGCCCCACCTCACCACCTACCAAACCAGCATCATCCCCGACTGGGTCGACTACAACGGCCACCTGCGCGACGCCTTCTACCTGCTGATTTTCAGCTACGCCACCGATGCCCTGATGGACCGCCTCGGCATGGACAGCAGCAACCGCGAGGCCAGCGGCCACTCGCTGTTCACCCTTGAGCTGCACCTCAATTATCTGCACGAAGTGAAGCTCGACACCGAGGTGGAAGTGCGCACGCAAATCATCGGCCACGACAGCAAGCGCCTGCACCTCTACCACAGCCTGCACAAGGTCGGCGATGAGCAAGAGTTGGCCGGCAATGAACAGATGCTTTTGCACGTCGACCTCGCCGGCCCGCGCTCGGCGCCGTTCAGCCCTGATACGTTACATCGCTTGCAAGCCATCGTCGCCGATCAGACCGACCTGCCCGCTCCCGCTTACATCGGCCGCGTGATCGCGCTGCCACCCGCTCGGTAAATCCCCCCCACTGCCAAGGAGCCGCCATGAATACCGCCGTCGCTGTTGCCGATTTTCGTACTTATCCGTTGATCAGCGCGCTCGGTGGCGTGCAGGGTCTGGCGGATCGCGTTGTTATCGAATGGGCTGACGGGCGTGTCAGCCCGTTTCACCACGTATGGCTGCGCGACAATTGCCCGTGTGATCAATGTGTCTACAGCGTCACTCGCGAGCAGGTTTTCGAGAGCGTCGATGCCGCAGAGGATTTGCGACCGCTGGCCACGCGCATCGACAGCGATGGTTGCCTGCGTATCGACTGGCAGGACGGTCACCTCAGCCGCTTTGACCCGGGCTGGTTGCGCGCACATGCCTATGACGATGAATCCCGCGCCGAACGCCTGGCCGGCAAACCGCAGCCCCAATTGTGGCACAGCGATCTGCAGTTGCCGGTGTTCGACTACACCGCGCTGATGAACGACAACGCCGCGCTGCTGCAATGGTTGCTCGCCGTGCGCGACATCGGCCTGACCCAAGTGCGCGGCGTGCCCACAGAGCCGGGCTCGCTGAAGCTCATCGCGCAGCGGATTTCCTTCATTCGCGAAAGCAACTTCGGCGTGCTGTTCAATGTGCAATCCAAAGCCGACGCCGACAGCAACGCCTACACCGCCTTCAACCTGCCATTGCACACGGATTTGCCGACTCGCGAGCTGCAACCGGGGCTGCAATTTCTGCATTGCCTGGTGAATGATGCCGAGGGTGGCGAGAGCATTTTCGTCGATGGTTTTGCGATCGCCGACGCCTTGCGTCAGGAGGAGCCGCAGCTGTTTGAGGCCCTGTGTGAAATCCCCGTGGAATTTCGCAACAAGGACCGGCACAGCGACTATCGCTGCCTGGCGCCGATCATCGCTGTGGATGCGCTGGGCCGGGTGGCGGAGATTCGCATGGCCAACTTTCTGCGCGGGGCGTTCGATACGTCGGTGGCGCAGATGCCGCTGCTGTATCGAGCCTATCGGCGCTTTATTGCGATGACCCGCGAGCCGCGGTTTCGGCTGATGCAGCGGCTCAAGCCGGGCGAGTTGTGGTGCTTTGACAACCGCCGCACGCTGCATGCGCGCAATGCCTTTGATCCAGCGACCGGGGCGCGGCATTTTCAGGGCTGCTATGTCGACCGGGATGAGTTGTTGTCGCGGGTTCTGGTGTTGCAACGTTGAACCGCGTCATCGTTCTTCGCGAGCAGGCTCGCTCCCACAGGGGTACGCATTGCAAAGTGGGAGCGAGCCTGCTCGCGAAAGCGTCAGCGGGAACAACAAATCTCTGGCTGATTCACAAGCAAAAAAAACTCCGATCAAGCCGTGACAGGATCGGAGCTGAGGAGGGTACTGTTGAGGAGCTGCCAGGCGAGGGTGACCAAACCTTCGTGAAGCGAGCTGGGGCCAGTGTGCCTAGTCGTCCATTCAGTCGGTTAGCCGAAAACGACCTGTTCATAGTCGTCCCGGCCACCGCGACAAAACGCCCTTGCCGCGTCCGGTCGGGGCCACCAGAATCGAGCCAAGACCTCCGTTGCCACAGAAGGATTTGCGTAATGATGTACGCCGATTTGATTGACCAGGAAGATCTGTTGGGCCAGCTCAAGGCCTTGGGTATTCAGGTGCCGAGCGGTACCACCGCCGAGCAGGCCTGCGAGTGTGCGGTGCGTGGCCTGGATAATGTTCGCGCATTCGAACTGCGCAAGATGGTCAAGGACATGTACACCAGCGGCGCCAGCATTCAGCCGGCGGTGCGTCAGGCGATCGACAAGCAGTTGTTGCCGGCCCTCTCGGATTATCAGCAGTCCCACAGCGCCTGAGAAAAGATCAAAAGATCGCAGCCTTCGACAGCTCCTACAGGGGAACGTATTCCAAATGTAGGAGCTGCCGAAGGCTGCGATCGTTTGCTTTACAGCCTTACGCTGGCAAACGTCGACTCATTGCGCGCCTGACTCAGCGCTGACATCGGCCCCGACAGCGGCGACATCACGATGGCCTGCGGCAGTGGCAGCATCGCCACCTGCTGGGTGGTGTTGGAGCCGACGCGCTCGTCACGCGGCGGGATGCCGAAGTACTCGCGATAGCACTTGGAGAAGTGCGGCGTGGAGACGAAACCACACACCGACGCCACTTCGATGATCGACATCGGCGTCTGCTTGAGCAGTTGCCGGGCGCGGATAAGGCGTAGCTTCAGGTAATAGCGTGACGGCGAGCAGTGCAGGTATTTCTGGAACAACCGCTCCAGCTGTCGACGCGACACCGCGACATACACCGCCAGTTCATCCAGATCGATCGGCTCTTCCAGGTTGGCTTCCATCAGCGCGACGATTTCCTGCAACTTCGGCTGGTTGGTGCCGAGCATGTGCTTGAGCGGCACACGTTGGTGATCCTGTTCGTTGCGGATGCGCTCGTAGACGAACATCTCCGAGATCGCTGCCGACAGTTCGCGACCGTGATCGCGGCTGATCAGGTGCAGCATCATGTCCAGCGGCGCGGTGCCGCCGGAGCTGGTGAAGCGGTTACGATCGAGGGTGAACAGCCGTGTGCTCATGGCCACCCGCGGGAAAGCTTCCTGCATCGCCGCCAGACATTCCCAGTGCACGCTGCAATCGAAGCCGTCGAGCAGACCGGCGCAGGCCAGCGCCCAACTGCCGGTGCACACCGCGCCCAGGCGCTTGGACTGGCGCGCCTGGCTTTGCAGCCACGAGACGTGTTCACGGGTTACGGTACGTTGAATGCCGATGCCGCCGCAGACAATCACCGTGTCCAGAGGCGGGGCTTTGTGCATGGAGGCATCGGGTGTGATCTGCAGACCGTCACTGGCCCAGACCTGGCCGCCATCGACGGTGAGGGTGCTCCAGCGATACAGCTCGCGACCGGACAACTGGTTGGCCATGCGCAGCGGCTCAACGGCGGACGCCAGGGAAATCAGCGTGAAATTGTCCAGCAGCAGAAAGCCGATGGATTGAGGCGCACGGTTCTGGGGTTGGGCCCCGGAGTTGAACGACGTCATCGCGGTATCTCCTCACACAAAGCGGGTGGCGGCCTCAGGCGGAGGCTCTTGTTATTGCCCGCGTCTCACAGAGAAAGCAGGCTTTGTTATGACAGAGCAATTGCCGTGCCTGAAATTGGACGGCCATTCAATAACTCCTGAAAACGACCTCGCGACGCGTCTATACGAGACCTCGGAACATGCCATTTCGAAGTGCCATCAAGCGCCACGAGAGCCCTGCCGCGCAGCCTGTGAGCAGATCGGTAGCACTTGTGGGAACTGGCCTGCAGCGGATTTGCACAGAGTGTCACCGCAAGCACGGACGACGGACGGTCGAGTAGCGACTGACAAGTCACGACTGACAGTGACGCTTGTCTGATTGCGACGCGCCAAAAGGTGGCGTGGCTGGATTGGGGTGTTCTTTTGTTGAGCAGTTTTGACTGGTCTGGCGCCTTCGCGAGCAGGCTCGCTCCCACACTGGAATCTGGGGTTCACAAATATTGTGTTCACTGGAGATCTATTGTGGGAGCGAGCCTGCTCGCGAAGAATCCACCTCGGTGTGGCTGGCTCAGCACTCAACCGCACTGACCGCCAAGCCACCGCGCGAAGTTTCTTTATATTTGTCATGCATATCGGCGCCGGTATCGCGCATGGTGCGGATCACCCGGTCCAGCGAGATAAAGTGCTGACCGTCGCCGCGCAGGGCCATTTGCGCCGCGTTGATGGCTTTCACGGCGGCGATCGCATTGCGCTCGATACACGGCACCTGCACCAGGCCACCGACCGGGTCGCAGGTCAGGCCCAGATTGTGCTCCAGGCCGATTTCCGCCGCGTTGCACAATTGCTCGGGCGTGGCGCCGAGAATCTCCGCCAGCCCCGCCGCTGCCATGGCGCAGGCCGAACCGACCTCGCCCTGGCAGCCCACCTCGGCCCCAGAGATCGACGCATTCTTCTTGCACAGAATGCCGACTGCCGCCGCGCCGAGGAAATAGTCGACGACGTTGGCGTCGGTGACTGCCTCGCTGAATTTCATGAAGTAGTGCAGCACCGCCGGGATGATCCCCGCCGCGCCGTTGGTCGGTGCAGTGACCATGCGCCCGCCGGCAGCATTCTCTTCATTGACGGCCAGGGCGAACAGATTGACCCACTCCATCGCGCTCAGGGTCGAGCCGATGACATTGGGCTTATTCAGCTCTTGCAGGCTGCGGTGCAACTTCGCCGCACGCCGCCGCACGTTCAGGCCGCCGGGCAGAATGCCTTCGTGCTTGAGGCCTTGCTCGACGCAATCCTGCATCGCCCGCCACAGTTTCATCAGCCCGGCACGGATCTCTTCTTCGCTGCGCCAGACCTTTTCGTTGGCCATCATCAGTTCGGCAACGCGCAGGTTGTGCGTTTTGCACAACTCCAGCAGCTCGACCGCACTGGAGAAATCGTAGGGCAATTCGGTGCGATCCAGATCGACCACACCACTGGACGCTTGCGCCTCATCAACGACGAAGCCGCCGCCGACCGAATAGTAGGTGTCACGGTGCAGCTCAGCGAACTCGCCTTCGGCCACCAGCGTCATGGCGTTGGGATGGAATGGCAGGTTTTCATCGATCAGGCGCATGTCCCGCGCCCACACAAACGGCACCGACAGGCGACCATCCAATAAAAGCGTATGGGTTTCGCGCAGCGCCTGAATGCGCGGGCCGATCTGCGCCGGGTCGATTGCGTCCGGCCACTCGCCCATCAGACCCATGATCACTGCGTTGTCGCTGCCGTGACCGATGCCGGTGGCCGACAGCGATCCGAACAACTGCACCTCGATGCGCCGCACCTGTTCCAGCTGATGCTTGCCGCGCAGCGACTCGACGAACAGTGCGGCGGCGCGCATCGGCCCGACGGTGTGGGAACTGGAAGGGCCGATGCCGATTTTGAACAGGTCGAAAACGCTGATAGCCATTGCTGCGAAGCTCCTGAGAATACCGGTCCGGGCGGCAAAAGCGCCCGCTGGCGGAGCTGCTACGCTCAAGCTGCGATCCGCCGAATGCCGGCATCATCGGGCTTTTGTCGGCGCGCTCGGCGTCTGACACCGACGCAGTCATGTCCAGCAGCGTCGTTACGTTTTCGCCCCGCAAATACGCCGTTTTTATGCCGTTGAGCAGGTCATCGGGGGCGGAAAAAAGCTGTAAGCGACGTCACCGACACTGGAAGCGACCATCCCTGTACTGGATACGACCCTCCCTGTAGGCGTCAGATTTTCACTGGTACATGATCGGGATGACTCGATTGCAAGGCGCTGCGGTAGAGCTGTCGTCAGAACGCCACCAACCGCAACCCATAAGTGCGGTGGTCCACAGTCGGAACACTGCCAAAAAAAACACCAAGGAGTCCATCCATGAAAGGTTCCCCGTCGTTGTTGTTGGCCGCCCTGCTGAGTCTGCCGTTACTGGCGCAAGCCGCAGAACCGGCACAGTGCAGCCTCGTTAACTTCTCCGATGTCGGCTGGACCGACATCACCGCAACCACCGCCACCACTTCCGTTGTTCTCAACGCCCTCGGCTACAAGACCAAAACCACCATGATCTCCGTGCCCGTGACCTACAAGTCGCTGGCCGACGGCAAGAACATGGACGTGTTTCTCGGTAACTGGATGCCGACCATGGAGAACGACATCAAGCCGTATCGCGATGCCGGCACCGTCGACACCGTGCGCACCAACCTCAAGGGTGCCAAATACACCCTCGCCGTGCCGCAAGCCCTGTACGACAAAGGCCTGCATGACTTCGCCGACATCGCCAAATTCAAGAAAGAACTCGACGGCAAGATCTACGGCATCGAGCCGGGCAACGACGGCAACCGGCTGATCCAGAGCATGATCGACAAGGATGCCTTCGGCCTGAAAACCGCAGGCTTCAAGATCGTCGAATCCTCCGAGGCCGGCATGCTCTCGCAAGTCGACCGGGCGCAGAAGCGCGACACCGCCGTGGTCTTCCTCGGCTGGGCGCCGCACCCGATGAACAAGCGCTTCAAGATTCAGTACCTGACCGGCGGCGACGACTTCTTCGGCCCCGATTTCGGCGCAGCCACCGTGGCGACCAACACCCGCAAGGGTTACGCCGAAGAATGCAGCAATGTCGGTCAGCTGTTGAAAAACCTGGAGTTCACCGTCGACATGGAAAGTGAACTGATGGGCAACATTCTCGACGACAAGATGAAGCCTGACGCGGCCGCCAAGGCCTGGCTGAAAAAGAATCCACAGGTGCTCGATACCTGGCTCGCTGGCGTGACCACCATTGACGGTAAACCAGGCCTGGAGGCCGTGAAAGCCAAGCTCGCGCCTTGATTTGAAAGGCACCGCTTATGCCGGGCAGGCGTGCCTGCCCGGGCTGTTAATTTCCTTGCATGCGGACGTTCACTACCATGCTGATTGATCAGAAAATACCTTTAGGCCAGTACATCGCGGGCTTCGTCGAATGGTTGACGCAACACGGCGCCAACACCTTCGACGCAATCGCCGTGACACTGGAAACGATGATCCACGGCGTGACGTTTGCGCTGACCTGGTTCAACCCGTTGGTGCTGATTGGCCTGATTGCCATCATTGCCCATCTGATTCAACGCAAGTGGGGCCTGACCGCGTTCGTGGTCGCCTCGTTCCTGCTGATCCTCAACCTGGGTTACTGGCAGGAAACCATGGAAACCCTCGCCCAGGTGCTGTTCGCCACCCTGGTCTGCGTGTTGATCGGCGTGCCGCTGGGCATCGTCGCCGCGCACAAACCGATGTTCTACACCATGATGCGGCCGGTGCTCGATCTGATGCAGACCGTACCGACCTTCGTTTACCTCATTCCTACCCTGACCCTCTTCGGGCTGGGTGTGGTTCCGGGCCTGATCTCCACAGTGGTGTTCGCCATCGCGGCGCCGATCCGCCTGACCTACCTGGGCATCCGTGATGTCCCGCAAGAACTGATGGACGCCGGCAAGGCCTTCGGCTGCTCGCGTCGCCAATTACTCTCAAGGATCGAACTGCCGCACGCCATGCCGAGCATCGCGGCCGGCATCACCCAGTGCATCATGCTGTCGCTGTCGATGGTGGTGATCGCGGCACTGGTCGGCGCCGACGGACTCGGCAAACCGGTGGTCAACGCACTGAACACTGCTGATATTGCGCTGGGCTTCGAAGCAGGCCTGGCAATCGTACTGCTGGCGATCATGCTCGACCGTATCTGCAAACAACCCGACGCTAAAGTAGGGGGTGACGCATGAGCATAATTCGCTTCGAAGACGTCGACGTAATCTTCTCCAAGGACCCGCGCGAGGCACTCAAGCTGCTCGATCAGGGCATGACCCGCAACGAGATCCTGAAGAAGACCGGTCAGATCGTCGGCGTGGAAAAAGCCACGCTGGACATCAACAAAGGCGAGATCTGCGTGCTGATGGGCCTGTCCGGCTCGGGCAAGTCGAGCCTGCTGCGCTGCATCAACGGCCTCAACACCGTGAGCCGTGGCAAGCTGTTCGTCGAGCATGAAAACCGTCAGATCGACATCGCGTCCTGCACGCCCGCCGAGCTGAAGATGATGCGCACCAAGCGCATTGCCATGGTGTTCCAGAAGTTCGCCCTGATGCCCTGGCTGACAGTGCGCGAGAACATCAGTTTCGGTCTGGAAATGCAGGGTCGACCGGAGAAGGAACGCAAGAAACTGGTCGATGAGAAACTCGAACTGGTTGGCCTGACCCAATGGCGCAACAAGAAGCCCGACGAACTCTCCGGCGGCATGCAGCAGCGCGTCGGCCTCGCCCGCGCGCTGGCCATGGACGCCGACATTCTGCTGATGGACGAACCGTTCTCGGCCCTCGACCCGCTGATCCGCCAGGGCCTGCAGGATGAACTACTGGAACTGCAACGCAAGCTGAGCAAAACCATCGTGTTCGTCAGCCACGACCTCGATGAAGCACTCAAACTCGGCAGCCGCATCGCGATCATGAAGGACGGTCGGATCATCCAGTACAGCGTGCCGGAAGAAATCGTCCTCAACCCGGCGGACGACTATGTGCGCACCTTCGTCGCCCACACCAATCCGCTCAACGTGCTCTGCGGCCGCAGCCTGATGCGCACCCTGGACAAGTGCAAACGCATCAACGGTTCGGTGTGCCTCGATCCGGGCGGCGACTCGTGGCTGGACCTGGCCGAAGGCAACACCATCAAAGGCGCACGGCAGAACGGTTCAGTGCTGAATCTGCAGAACTGGGCACCGGGGCAAGCGGTGGAAGGCCTGGAGCGCAAGCCAACGCTGGTGGACTCGAACATCGGCATGCGTGACGCGCTGCAGATCCGTTATCAGACCGGCAACAAGCTGGTGCTGCACGATAACAATCATGTGGTGGGGATTCTCGGCGACAGCGAGTTGTATCACGCGTTGTTGGGCAAGAATCTGGGGTAATGCGCCAGGTGGGATAAAAAAAGGGATCGCGGTGAGCGATCCCTTTTTGTTGGGTCAGGAATAGCCCCTCACCCTAGCCCTCTCCCAGAGGGAGAGGGGACTGACCCAGTTGAACTTTCGAGCTACATCGACCTGAGAAATCGAGTCGAACTCAGGCTTGGAGAAGCTTCCGGTCGGGTTCCAAACCCATAATCGACTCGGTCTTCCAGGTCGGCGTATAGCGCAAGACACCTCGGTCAGCTCCCTCTCCCTCCGGGAGAGGGCTGGGGTGAGGGCAGGCTTTTGACTTTAGCTATAAACCCGCCCCAACAACTGCCGATGGCTTTCAAACTGGTCCAACACATCCCGGGTGATCTGCTCAGGAGTGAAGCCCATCAAGTCGTAATCCTGACTGCCATTGTGCAAATACACCTCAGCACGGTAGTAACGCTGACGCGCTTCATCCGATTGCGCCGATTCGGTCGGGGTCGCCAGATAACCATCCAGGCTCACTTCGTAAACGAAAGGGTTGCCCTCTTCCATCTCGACCCGCACACCCATGCAGCGCTTGGCCTTGCCCAGCAGCGTCTGCACTTCAATGCCCTGATTGCGCAATTGCGCCGCTGCATCTTCCAGCGCCGGGGTGACGTGTTTGTCCATGAAGCGCTGCACCACCGATTGGCTCGGCTGCAGATCCAGTTGCGTCAGGCGCTCGCTGAAACCACGGCGTCCGCGCTCGGCCAGTTGCGCTTGCTCCTGTTCGATCTGCACGTCCTGGCGCATCGCCTTGTGCAGGCCGAACATGAAGCAGATCAGCACCACCGAGAACGGCAGGCCGGCCAGCACGACCATGGTCTGCATGGCTTCGAAGTTGCCGGCGAACAGCAGGCCGATGGTCACCAGCGTGATCACCACCGACCAGAAGATCCGCAGCCAGTGCGGCGCGTCTTCATCGACGTTGCCGCCCTTGCAGGAAAGATTCGCCATCATCACCGCGCCGGAGTCGGCCGGGGTCAGGAACAGCACGAAGCCGACAAAGATCGACACCCCGATGACGACTTTCGACGCCGGATAATGCTCAAGCAATTGATAGATCGCCATCGACGGCTGTTCCAGCGCCGTCTTGCCCAACTCCACCGCGCCCTGATTCATCACCAGATCCAGCGCCGAGTTGCCGAAGATCGACAGCCACGCCAAAGTGAAGCCCAGCGGAATCAGCAGCACGCCAGCGACCAGTTCACGCACGCTGCGGCCACGGGAAATCCGTGCGATGAACATGCCCACGAATGGCGCCCAGGAAATCCACCAGGCCCAGTAGAACAGGGTCCACAGGCCCAGCCAGCGATCGGACTTGGCGCTGTCGCCTTCATAGACGTACAGGTCGAAGGTCTTCAGCACCACGCCGTTGAGGTAGTCACCGATGTTCTGCACGAAGCCGTTGAGCAGGTGCAGGGTCGGGCCGAACAGCAGGACGAAAATCAGCAGGCCGCTGAACAGCACGATGTTCAGGTTGGACAGACGACGGATGCCGTTTTCCACACCGGACACTGCGGCGATGGTCGCCACGGTGCTCATGACGATGATAACGATCAGCAGGTTGGTGTTGCTGTGCTCCATGCCGAACAGGTTTTCCAGCCCGGACGACACTTGCAGCGAGCCAATCCCCAGGTTGGTCACCAGACCCAGCAGGGTCACGAACATGCCGAAGCCGTCCACCGCGTGCCCGGCCGCGCCTTTGACCCAACGCTCGCCGACCAGCGGATACAGCGCCGAACGCAGCGCCAGCGGCTGGTTATGCCGATAGGCGAAATACGCCACGGCCAGACCGACCAGTGCGTAGATCGCCCAGCCGTGCAGGCCCCAGTGCAGGAAAGTCAGTTGCACCGCCTGGCGCGCGGCCATGTTTGTGGCCGAGGTGCCTTCCGGCGGATTGAAGTAGTGATCCAGTGGCTCGGACGCGCCGAAGTACAGCAGCGAAATGCCGATGCCCGACGAGAACAGCATCCCCGCCCAGGCGCCGTAACTGAAGTCCGGGGTGTCGTCCTTGCTGCCCAGTTTGAGTTTGCCGTACGAGGAAAACGCCAGACCGACCACGAACACCAGGTAGGCGGCGATCACCACCATGTAGTACCAGCCGAAGCTGCGCGACAACCAGGCCTGGGCCATGCCCAACATTCTGCCGGCCTCTTGCGGGGCGATGATCAGAATGGCGGTCAACAACAGAATCAGCGCGGTCGAGGTGTAGAACACCCAACCGTTGACCGTCACCTTCTCGGGCGGGGTCTTTATTAGCGAGGCAGAACTCATGGCACAAATGCTCCAGGCAGTGCGAGAGAAGAACACAAGGCATCACGGAACCCGACCAATCGGTTAGTTGGCAGCCGACCGGCGGGTGATATAAAGACACTCCGAAAAAAGCCCGAACCTGCCGAAATGGCGTTGCGTATTCGCTTTCGTGGCCAGAGGCGACGGACGTTCATCCGAAACCTGGCCCCGAGCGTCTTGCCCTTTCAACACGTCCATCGAATCGCGAACCGCGCCATGCCCCACGCAGGTTTCGAGCCGTTTCAGGTGTCGGTTTTTATCGTCATCACACGTAGGAATTTTCTGTAGGCAGCGACGAATTGTCGCAGATCTTATTCTTTGTTGATTGAACGTTCAATCAAAACAAAATAGACTGGCCCTCAATCCGATCGGCGTCATTCGCCCCTCGGAAGGCCTAAGGAGATGTGCAAGATGCCCAAGGTCGGTATGCAACCCATCCGCCGCCAACAATTGATCGAAGCCACTTTGCAAGCGGTCGATCAGGTCGGAATGGGGGACGCCAGCATTGCGCTGATCGCCCGGTTGGCCGGTGTCTCGAATGGCATCATCAGTCATTACTTTCAGGACAAGAACGGCCTGATCGCCGCCACGATGCGGTACCTGATGACCGCCCTCAGCGAGAGCGTCACCGCGCGCCGTCAGGCGCTGGCAGATGACAGCCCACGGGCGCATCTGCAGGTGATCATCGAAGGCAACTTCGACGCCAGCCAGGTCAATGGCCCGGCAATGAAAACCTGGCTGGCCTTCTGGGCCACCAGCATGCACCAGCCGTCTTTGCACAGGTTGCAGCGGATCAACGATCACCGTCTGTATTCCAACCTGTGCTGCCAGTTCCGCCGTGTGCTGCCGCTCGAAGATGCGCGCAGCGCCGCCCGGGGTCTGGCAGCGTTGATCGACGGTTTGTGGTTGCGCGGCGCGCTGTCGGGAGACGCTTTCGACACGGCGCAGGCGCAACAGATCGCTTACGAATACATGGATTTCCAATTGGCCAAGAAGGTGAGCTAGAGCACACAGAAAACGCTCAGCCCCTGAACTCCACCGCAGCGTGATCGCGGTGGGCAACGCCAACCACCAATGCACTTGCGAGGACACTATGGCCCGTTTCGAACTGCAAAAACTCTACATCGATGGCGCGTATACCGACGCCGGCAGCGACGCCACCTTCGAAGCCATCAACCCGGCGAACGGTGAAGTCCTCGCACTGGTGCAACGTGCGACCAAAGACGACGTCGAGCGCGCTGTGGTCAGCGCCGAAAAGGGCCAGAAAATCTGGGCCGCCATGACCGCCATGGAGCGTTCGCGCATCCTGCGCCGCGCCGTCGACATCCTGCGCGAGCGCAACGATGAGCTGGCCGCACTGGAAACCCTGGACACCGGCAAATCCTTCTCCGAAACCAAGTACGTCGACATCGTCACCGGCGCTGACGTGCTGGAATACTACGCAGGCCTGGTGCCCGCCATCGAAGGCGAGCAGATCCCGCTGCGTGACACCTCTTTCGTTTACACCCGTCGCGAGCCGCTGGGCGTGGTCGCCGGTATCGGCGCGTGGAACTACCCGATCCAGATCGCCCTGTGGAAATCCGCTCCAGCCCTGGCCGCCGGTAACGCGATGATCTTCAAGCCAAGCGAAGTCACCTCGCTGACCACCCTGAAACTGGCGGAGATCTACACCGAAGCGGGCGTGCCGAACGGCGTGTTCAACGTCCTGACCGGCAGCGGCCGCGAAGTCGGCACCTGGCTGACCGAGCACCCGCGCATCGAGAAAATCTCCTTCACCGGCGGCACCGACACCGGCAAGAAAGTCATGGCCAGCGCTTCGGCTTCGTCGCTCAAAGACGTGACCATGGAACTGGGCGGCAAGTCGCCGCTGATCATCTGTGACGACGCCGATCTCGATCGCGCCGCCGACACCGCGATGATGGCCAACTTCTACAGCTCCGGTCAGGTCTGCACCAACGGCACCCGCGTGTTCGTACCGGCGCACCTGAAAGCGGCGTTCGAGGCCAAGATCGTTGAGCGCGTTGCCCGCATCCGCGTTGGCAACCCGGAAGACGAAAACACCAACTTCGGCCCGCTGGTCAGCTTCCCGCACATGGAAAGCGTTTTGGGTTACATCGCCAAGGGTAAAGAAGAAGGCGCGCGCGTCCTGTGTGGCGGCGGTCGTCTGACCGACGGCGAATTCGCCAAAGGCGCGTTCGTTGCGCCAACCGTGTTCACCGACTGCACTGACGACATGACCATCGTGCGTGAAGAAATCTTTGGCCCGGTGATGGCGATCCTCTCCTACGAAACCGAAGAAGAAGTGATCCGCCGCGCCAACGACACCGACTTCGGCCTGGCCGCCGGCATCGTCACCCGCGACCTGAACCGCGCGCACCGCGTGATTCATCAGCTGGAAGCCGGTATCTGCTGGATCAACGCCTGGGGCGAGTCCGACGCAAAAATGCCGGTCGGCGGCTACAAGCAGTCGGGCGTGGGCCGTGAGAACGGGATCAGCTCGCTGAACAACTTCACCCGCATCAAATCGGTACAGGTCGAGCTGGGCGATTACGTCTCGGTGTTCTGATCAGCTAGCTGATCAGCTGCAAGCGGCAAGTTTCAAGCTGCAAGTAAAAGCAGTCTGGGGTTGCCGCCCTCCCCGATTTCGAAGCCACAGCTCGCTGCTTTTTCTTGCAGCTTGAAGCTAGTGGCTTGTAGCTCCCGCAGGAGAATTTATGACTCAAGAATACGACTACATCATCATAGGCGCCGGCTCTGCAGGTAACACACTTGCCACCCGTCTGACTGAAGACGAAGGCGTCACCGTTCTGCTGCTCGAAGCCGGGGGTCCGGACTACCGCCTCGACTTCCGTACGCAGATGCCAGCCGCGCTGGCCTTCCCGCTGCAGGGTCGTCGCTACAACTGGGCCTATGAAACCGATCCAGAGCCGCACATGGACGGCCGCCGGATGGAATGCGGTCGCGGCAAGGGCCTCGGCGGCTCTTCGCTGATCAACGGCATGTGCTACATCCGTGGCAATGCGATGGACTACGACGGCTGGGCGAAACTGCCGGGCCTGGAAGACTGGTCGTACCTCGATTGCCTGCCGTACTTCCGCAAAGCCGAAACCCGTGACATCGGCCCGAACGATTACCACGGTGGCGACGGCCCGGTCAGCGTGACCACGCCGAAAGCCGGCAACAACCCGCTGTTCCACGCCATGGTTGAAGCCGGCGTGCAGGCCGGTTACCCGCGCACCGAAGACCTCAACGGTTACCAGCAGGAAGGCTTCGGCCCGATGGACCGCACCGTGACGCCGAACGGCCGCCGTGCTTCCACCGCCCGTGGCTACCTCGACATCGCCAAGAAGCGTTCGACCCTGACCATCGTCACCCACGCCCTGACCGACAAGATTCTGTTCGAAGGCAAGCGCGCGGTCGGCGTGCGTTACCTGATCGGCGACGCTGAAGAACGTGTTGAAGCCAAGGCGCGCAAGGAAGTCCTGCTGTGCTCCGGCGCCATCGCTTCGCCGCAGATTCTGCAGCGCTCCGGTGTCGGCCCGGCGAAACTGCTGGAAAGCCTCGACATCCCGGTGGTCCACGATCTGCCGGGCGTCGGTGAAAACCTGCAGGATCACCTTGAGCTGTACCTGCAATACGCCTGCACCCAACCGGTTTCGCTGTATCCATCGCTGCTCTGGTACAACCAGCCGGCGATCGGTGCCGAGTGGCTGTTCAACGGCACCGGCATCGGCGCCAGCAACCAGTTCGAGGCCGGCGGTTTCATTCGTTCGCGTCCGGAATTCGAATGGCCGAACATCCAGTACCACTTCCTGCCGGTGGCGATTAACTACAACGGCAGCAACGGTGTGAAAGAGCACGGTTTCCAGGCGCACATGGGTTCCATGCGCTCGCCGAGCCGTGGTCGCATCCAGGTCAAATCCAAGGACCCGCGCCAGCACCCGAGCATCCTCTTCAACTACATGGCCACCGAGCAGGACTGGCAGGAATTCCGCGACGGCATCCGCCTGACCCGCGAAATCATGCAGCAGCCGGCCCTCGACGCGTTCCGTGGTCGCGAAATCAGCCCGGGCATCGACGTGCAAACCGATGAGCAGCTCGACAAGTTCATCCGCGAGCACGCCGAAACCGCGTTCCACCCGTCCTGCTCGTGCAAGATGGGCACCGACGAGATGGCCGTGGTCGATGGCGAAGGTCGTGTGCACGGCATGCAGAGCCTGCGCGTGGTCGATGCTTCGATCATGCCGATCATCACCACCGGCAACCTCAACGCACCGACGATCATGATGGCCGAGAAAATCGCCGACAAGATCCGTGGCCGCAAGCCGCTGCCGCGCAGCAACGCTGCTTATTACGTCGCGAACGGCGCGCCGGTGAAGGGCAAGCCGATGCGGGATATCACTCCGGTTACGCAGTAAGTCGTAAGACCGAGGCGCGACCTTCGCGAGCAGGCTCGCTCCCACATTGGAATGCATTTCAACTGTGGGAGCGAGCCTGCTCGCGAATGGGCCCTCAAATTCAGCACAAATTCCCCCGCTGCACAGTAAATCCCCCTACACCCCCTCTTCACTTGATCCTACCCCCACGCAGGCCTACTCTAGACCTCGCGCAACCGTTTCACCCCTCCCCGCTGTCGCCATGCCGCTACTCCATTACAAGGAGGTTCCCGAATGTTCGATTTCCACCCCCAGCTCAAGCAGCGCTTTGCTGCCTTGCGCACGGGCGCTGAATTTTTTTCCCTGCGGTATGTGCGCGAGTCCGGGCAGTTTCTGTCGGTGCGCAAGAACGTCGCCGAACCGCCGAGCCTGAGCCGCGATGAAGGGGCGATGCTCACCGTGCGCGTCAATGGCGTCGAAGCCTACGCGGCGACCAACGACTTGTCGCAACAAGGCCTGCAAGCCGCGCTTGAACGCGCCGAACTGCAAGCCCGCCGGCTCAAGCCGCACGCCTTGCTCGACCTGCGCGAGCAGACGCTTTCCAGTGACCGCGCTGATTATTTTTCACCCAACCTCGAACAGCCCTTCCCGTCCCTGAGCGAATGCTTCGATCTGCTCGGTGCGGAGTCCGCCTCGGTGCCCAAGGATGAGCGCCTGGTCAATTGGCAGGTGAGCATCGGCATCACCCATGTCGAGCAGATCTACCTGAGCAGCGCCGGCGCCGAATTGCGCCAGGCCCAGCGCTTCGTTTATCCGAGCCTCGACGTCACCGCCTACGACGGCAACGACAGCCAGACCCGCAGCCTCGGCCGCGAGAACTTCGGCCAGCAGGGTGGCGCCGATGTCATCAGCCGTTGCGGCCTGGTCGGTGCCGGTCCGCAAGTCGCCGATCAGGCCCTGCAACTGCTGCTCGCGCCGAACACCCCGCAAGGCCCGCGCGACCTGCTGCTGATGCCAGATCAGATGATGCTGCAGATCCACGAATCCATCGGTCACCCGCTGGAGCTTGACCGGATCCTTGGCGATGAGCGCAATTACGCCGGCACCAGTTTCGTCAAGACCAGCGATTTCGGCAGCCTGCAATACGGCTCCAACCTGCTCAACGTGACCTTCGATCCGGGCATTCCCGAAGAACTCGCCAGCTACGGCCATGACGACGACGGCACTGCGGCGAGCAAACAATTCCTGATTCGCGACGGCCTGCTGTTGCGGCCGCTGGGCGGAGCATTGTCGCAATATCGCGCCGGCCTCGACGGTGTTGCCAACAGCCGCGCCTGCGGCTGGAACCGGCCGCCGATCGACCGCATGGCCAACCTCAACATCGAGCCGGGCGATCAGACGCTGGAGCAGATGATCGGTGGTATCGAGCACGGCATCCTGATGAGCACCAATCGCTCGTGGTCGATCGACGATGCGCGCAACAAATTCCAGTTCGGCTGCGAATGGGGCCAGTTGATCGAGCATGGTGAACTGAAAGGCGTGGTGAAAAATCCCAACTACCGGGCCATTTCCGCGCACTTCTGGAAGAGCCTGCGCGCCGTCGGCGATGCCAACACCGTCAAGGTGCTGGGCACGCCGAACTGCGGCAAGGGCGAACCGAACCAGGTGATTCGCGTCGGCCACGCTTCGCCGGCCTGCGTATTCAGCAACATTGATGTGTTTGGGGGAGACGCCTGATGAGCATTTCGAAGCGTCAGTCCGACGCCTTCAAGGTCATGGTCAACTGGCTGCGCGACAGCGTGCGCGAGCCGGAACAGTTCACGCTCAGCTACGCCGCCGAAGCCTCGGCGTTCGTGCGCTTCAATCACGCCAAGGTGCGCCAGGCCGGGCAAGTACAGCAGGCCAACGTCGGCCTGAAACTGATCGACGACGGTCGACACGCCGACCTGCAGATCACCTTGTCCGGGGATCAGGAAGCCGATCTGCAACGCCTCGCCGAGGGCCTGCAGCAATTGCGCGAAACCCTGCCGCTGCTGCCGCAGGATCCGTACCTGCTGCTCAATCACAACAGCTGGCAGAGCACGCACGTACAAGCGCATCCGCTGCCGGACACCGAAGATGTCGTCGGGCAAATCTGCGCCGCCGCTGAAGGTCTGGATCTGGTCGGCTTCTATGCTGCCGGCCCGATCAGTCGCGGGTTCGCCAGCTCCGCCGGCGCGTTCGGCTGGCATGAAGCCAACAGTTTCAATTTCGACTTCAGCCTGTTCCATGAAAACGGCGAAGCGGTGAAGGCCAGCTACGCCGGGCACGACTGGAGCGACGAAGGGTTTGCCCGGCGTTTCGCCCAGGCCCGCGAACAACTGGAGTTTCTCGGCCGACCGTTACGCACTTTGGCACCGGGACAGTACCGCGCCTATCTGGCACCAGCGGCGCTGGAAGAAATCATGGGCATGCTCAGTTGGGGCGGGTTCTCGGCCCAGTCGATCGCCAGCAAGAGCAGTCCGTTGCAGAAACTCTACGTCGGCGATCAGGCGTTCAGTCCGCTGGTGTCGCTGGATGAGAAAGTCAGCGAATCCCTGAGCCCGGCGTTTTCCGCCGAGGGTTATCCGCGCAGCGATCTGCGTCTGATCATCGAAGGCCGGGCCGGCGATCAGCTGGTCGGCTCGCGCAGCGCCGCCGAATATGGTCTGGCGGCGAACGGTGCGGGCGGCGGCGAAATGCCCAGTGCATTGAACATGGCCGCCGGTGATCTGTCGCAAGCAGAGATCCTCAAGCAGTTGGGCACCGGGCTGTACATCAGCAACCTGTGGTACCTGAACTACTCGGATCAACCGGCGGCGCGCATGACCGGCATGACCCGCTTCGCGACCTTCTGGGTCGAGAACGGCGAGATCCAGGCGCCGGTCAGCACCATGCGTTTCGATGACAGCGCCTACAACCTGCTCGGCTCGCAGCTGGAAGCGTTGACCACCGAGCGCGAACTGCTGCTGTCGGCGAGTACCTACAGCCAGCGCAATACCTCGTCATCGCTGTTGCCGGGGGCGCTGGTCAGCCGGTTGACCCTGACGCTGTAAAACAAAGATCCCCGGCACACAGGGGATCACCTGTTGGAATAGAAACTGTGGCGAGGGGATTTATCCCCGCTGGACTGCGCAGCAGTCCCGCTTTTTTGGGGCCGCTGCGCGACCCAGCGGGGATAAATCCCCTCGCCACAGGGTTTCATGTTTGAACAAAAATCTGGATTAACCACCCACACGAGGTTCCATGCCCAACCGCCCGCCTCTCGACGCCATCACCGCCCGCTGGTTGCCGTGGGTCGTTGCCATTGCGTTCTTCATGCAGTCCCTCGACGGGACCATCCTCAACACCGCGCTGCCGGCCATGGCCAGCGATCTGGCCGAAGACCCGTTGCGCATGCAGGGCGTGATCATCGCCTACATGCTCACCGTGGCCCTGCTGATCCCGGCCTCCGGCTGGATCGCCGACCGCTTCGGCACCAAGAAAATCTTCTTCGGCGCGATTCTGCTGTTCAGTTTCGGCTCGTTGCTGTGCGCTTTGTCCAGCAGTCTGAGCATGCTCATCGGTGCGCGGGTGATTCAGGGCCTCGGTGGTGCGCTGATGCTGCCGGTCGGGCGACTGGTGGTGCTGCGTGCCTACCCGCGCTCGGAACTGGTGCGGATCATGGGTTTCATCACCATTCCCGGCCTGCTCGGCCCGCTGATCGGCCCGACCATGGGCGGCTGGATGGTGGAATACGTGACGTGGCACTGGATCTTCCTGATCAATCTGCCGGTCGGGGTGATCGGCTGTTATGCGGTGTGGAAGTTCATTCCCGACCTGCGCGGCACGGAGCGCACGCGCTTCGATAGCCTCGGTTTTCTGCTGTTCGGCGCGGCGATGATCCTCATCACCATCGCCATGGAAGGCCTTGGCGAACTGCACCTGCCGCACCTGCGGGTGATGTTGCTGCTGTTCGCCGGCATGGCCTGCCTGGCGGCGTATTGGCTGCGCGCCGGGCACATCGAAAACCCGTTGTTCGCGCCGTCATTGTTCAAGACCCGCACGTTTGCCGTCGGCATTCTCGGCAACCTGTTCGCGCGACTGGGCAGCGGCGCTTTGCCGTTTCTGGTGCCGTTGTTGTTGCAAGTGGCGCTGGGTTATTCGCCGTCGCAAGCCGGGATGAGCATGTTGCCGCTGGCCGCTGCAGCAATGATCGCCAAGTGGGTCGCGCGTCCGCTGATCGAACGCCTCGGCTATCGCATCGTGCTCACCGGAAACACGCTGGCGCTGGGGATCATGCTGGCGAGCATGGGTCTGGTCAGCGAGCAGACGCCATACTGGCTGCTGCTGTGCCTGCTAGCCGTGCTGGGTGCAATCAACTCGCTGCAATTCACCGCGATGAATACGGTGACGCTGATCGACCTCGACGATGCCAGCGCGAGCAGCGGCAACAGTCTGCTGTCGGTGGTCGCGCAGTTGTCGCTGAGCCTCGGCGTGGCCTGCGCCGGTGCGCTGCTTGGTGGCTTCACTGCGAAGGTCGGCAACGATGGCGTGGAAACCGTACTCGGTGCGTTCCAGCTGACCTTCGTCACGGTCGGCATCATGGCCATGCTCGCCGCGACGATTTTCTCGCAGCTGTCCAAGGAAGACGGGCGCCGGGCGAAACGGCCGCAGGAGCACATCGAACACTGATTGTGCTGAAGGACATCTGTGGCTGCTGAAGGACTTCTGTGAATGCTGAAGGACTTCTGTGGCTGCTGAAGAGCTTCTATGGCGAGGGGATTTATCCCCGCTGGGGTGCGCAGCAGCCCCAAAAGGTTGGATGCGGTCAGCCGGATGAATTGAGGTGGCAGGTATTGGGGGTGCTGCGCACCCCATCGGGGATAAATCCCCTCGCCACAGATACATCCGCCCGCCACGGGTCATCTTCGGACAGGAACCGCTCGCGGACATCGATTGAGTCGCTGTTCGTCCAGAACTGTCGAGGAAACTGGCAAGGGGCTGCTACACTGCGCGACATTTTGTTTTGCAGGCCAGTCCCGTGACCACCATCGCCACCGCTTTTAATACTCTGCCGCTGTCCGCCGCCATGCTGGCTAACCTCGAATCACTCGGTTATGCCCAGATGACGCCGATCCAGGCGCAGAGCTTGCCGGTGATCCTCAAGGGGATGGACCTGATCGCCCAGGCCAAGACCGGCAGTGGCAAGACCGCCGCGTTCGGCATCGGCCTGCTCAACCCGATCAACCCGCGCTACTTCGGTTGCCAGGCGCTGGTGATCTGCCCGACCCGCGAGCTGGCCGACCAGGTGGCCAAGGAAGTCCGCCGTCTGGCCCGCGCCGAAGACAACATCAAGGTCCTGACCCTGTGCGGCGGCGTGTCGTTCGGCCCGCAGATCGCTTCGCTGGAACACGGCGCACACATCATCGTCGGCACCCCGGGGCGCATTCAGCAGCACTTGCGCAAGGGTTCGCTGGTGCTCGATGGCCTGAACACGCTGATCCTCGACGAAGCCGACCGCATGCTCGACATGGGTTTCTACGACGCCATCGAAGACATCATCATCAAGACCCCGGAGCGCCGCCAGACTCTGCTGTTCTCCGCGACCTACCCGGTGGGCATCAAGCAACTGGCCTCGAAATTCATGCGCGATCCGCAGACCGTCAAGGCTGAAGCCTTCCACGACGACACGCAGATCGAGCAGCGCTTCTACGAGATTTCCCCGGAAGAGCGCATGAGCGCGGTGACCAAAGTCCTGCACCACTTCCGTCCGGCGTCCTGCGTGGCGTTCTGCTTCACCAAGCAGCAGGTGCAGGAAACCGTCGATCACCTGACCGCCAAAGGCATTTCCGCCGTCGGCCTGCACGGCGATCTGGAACAGCGTGACCGCGATCAGGTGCTGGCGATGTTCGCCAACCGCAGCACCTCGGTACTGGTTGCCACCGACGTCGCGGCCCGTGGTCTGGATATCGATGCGCTGGACATGGTGATCAACGTCGAGCTGGCGCGCGATTCGGAAATCCACATCCACCGCGTCGGCCGTACCGGTCGCGCGGGCGAGAAAGGCATCGCCATCAGCCTGGTCGCGCCGTCCGAAGCTCATCGTGCGCAAGCCATCGAACAACTGCAGAAAGCGCCGCTGAACTGGGATCAGATCGACAACCTCAAGTCCCAGGGCCTGGCGCCGCTGCAACCACCGATGACCACCCTGTGCATCGGCGCTGGCCGCAAAGACAAAGTGCGCCCGGGCGACATTCTTGGCGCACTGACCGGCGAAGCGGGCATTCCCGGTGCGCAGGTCGGCAAGATCGCGATCTTCGATTTCCAGGCCTACGTCGCCGTTGAACGCACCGTGGCCATGCAGGCCTTGCAGCGCCTGAACGACGGCAAGATCAAGGGCCGCTCGTTGCGCGTGCGCATTCTCTAGAACAACGCGATGCCCCTGTAGGAGCTGCCGAAGGCTGCGATCTTTTGATCTTGATCTTGATCTTGACCTTGATCTTGATCTTGAAAAGCAAGATCAAGATCAAGAGATCGCAGCCTCGTTTCACTCGTCAGCTCCTACATAGCTCCTGCATAGCTCCTGCATAGCTCCTGCATAGCTTCTACACAGTTGGTTTTGTGGTGATATTTCCGAGGACACCGTTTTGCGCTCTACCGAAGTCGTGATCATTGGCGCTGGCGCCGCCGGCTTGATGTGTGCCCTGACCGCCGCCGGGCGCGGGCGTCAGGTGTTGCTGCTCGACCACGCGAACAAGGCCGGCAAGAAAATCCTCATGTCCGGCGGTGGCCGCTGCAATTTCACCAACATGTACACCGAACCGAGCAATTTCCTCTCGCAGAATCCGCATTTCTGCAAATCGGCGCTGGCGCGTTACACCCAGTGGGATTTCATCGGCCTGGTCGGCAAACATGGCGTGCCCTACCACGAGAAGAAACTCGGCCAGCTGTTCTGCGATAACAAATCCAGCGACATCCTCGGCATGCTCCTTGATGAATGCGATCAGGCCGGCGTCGAGCTGCACCTGGACACTTCGATCCAGACCATCGAAAAAACCGACAGCGGTTATCTGCTCGACACCACACTTGGTCAGGTTCAGTGCCAGTCTCTGGTGATCGCCACCGGCGGGCTGTCGATCCCGACTCTCGGTGCTACCGGTTTCGGTTATCAGGTCGCCAAACAGTTCGGCCATGAGCTGCTGCCGACCCGCGCCGGGCTGGTGCCGTTCACCATTACCGACCAGCTCAAGGAGTTGTGCACAGAGCTGTCCGGCACTTCGGTGGATTGTCTGGTCAGCTGCAATGACCAGAGCTTTCGCGAGAACATCCTGTTCACTCACCGTGGCCTCAGCGGCCCGGCGATTCTGCAGATTTCTTCGTTCTGGGAGCCCGGCGACACGGTGGAAATCAACCTGCTGCCGGATCACGACGCGGCGAGCTGGCTGCAAGAGCAAGTCGCCGAGCGTCCGAACAGCGAGCTGAAGACTTTGCTTGGCGAGATCTTCACCAAGAAAATGGCCAATCTGCTGGCGGACAACTGGTTCGTTTCCAAACCAATGAAGCAGTACACCCACGCCGAACTGGCGGAGATTGCCGAGAAGCTCGGCAGCTGGAAAGTCGTGCCGGCGGGGACTGAGGGCTATCGCACGGCTGAGGTGACCCTGGGCGGCGTCGACACCCGCGAGGTGTCGTCGAAGACCATGGAATCGCTGAAAAGCCCGGGCCTGTACTTCATTGGTGAAGTGCTCGACGTCACCGGGCACTTGGGCGGCTTCAATTTCCAGTGGGCCTGGGCCTCTGGTTACGCCGCCGCGCAGTACGCTTAACTCAAGGCCAAATACAAAACCCTGTGGGAGCGAGCTTGCTCGCGAATGCGGTGTACCAGTCGACATCAATGTTGAATGACACTCCGCTTTCGCGAGCAGGCTCGCTCCCACAATGGTTTGTGGTGTAAGTAAAAGGAACACTTTTTGCTGTCAGATGTGCTCGGCGCCATTGCGTCGGCGTCATTACTGGCTCAATTTAGCGGCATCGCCTCGGAAGGCCTTCGCACTTCATGTCCTCGACCTCGTTTCGTCAGTCTTTGCGGCGCCTGTGGGCGCTGGATAAATTCAGCTACAGCGTGCGGGTATTCATCGCCCTGACCGGCAGCATGGCGCTGTGCTGGTATCAGGATGAAATGGGCCTGCTGATCCCGTTGTTCCTCGGCATCATCGCCAGCGCCCTGGCCGAGACCGACGACAGTTGGCAGGGCCGCCTCAACGCCCTCGCCGTGACGCTGGTGTGTTTCAGCATCGCCGCGCTGTCGGTGGAATTGCTTTTTCCCTACCCGATCATTTTTGCCGTAGCCCTGGCGCTGGCCAGTTTCGGCCTGACCATGCTCGGCGCACTGGGCGAGCGTTACGGCGCGATCGCCTCGGCGACGCTGATTCTCTCCGTGTACACGATGATCGGCGTCGATCAGCGCGGCGGCGCGGTTACCGATTTCTGGCATGAACCGATGCTGCTGGTCGCCGGCGCGGCGTGGTATGGCCTGCTCTCGGTCCTATGGCAGGCGCTGTTTTCCAATCAACCGGTGCAGCAAAGTCTGGCGCGGCTGTTCCGCGAACTGGGCCTATACCTGAAGCTGAAATCCTCGCTGTTCGAGCCGATCCGGCAGATGGACGTCGAAGCCCGCCGCCTCGAACTGGCGCAGCAGAACGGCCGGGTGGTCGCCGCCCTGAACACTGCAAAGGAAATCATCCTGCACCGGGTCGGCAACGGTCGGCCCGGCTCGAAAGTCAGCCGTTATCTGAAGCTGTACTTCCTCGCGCAGGACATTCACGAACGCGCCAGCTCTTCGCACTATCCGTACAACGCGCTGGCCGAGGCGTTCTTCCACAGCGACGTGCTGTTCCGCTGCCAGCGCCTGCTGCGCCAGCAAGGCAAGGCCTGCCGGGCCTTGGCCGAGTCAATCCAGATGCGCCAGCCGTTCATCTACGACGCAAGTTTCGCCGAAGCCCTGAACGACCTCCACGCCTCCCTCGAACACTTGCGCATCCAGAGCAACCCGGCATGGCGCGGTCTGCTGCGCTCGCTACGCGCACTGGCGGCCAACCTCGGCACCCTCGACCGCCTGCTCAGCGATGCCAGCAACCCCGATGCCCTGGCGGACGCCACCGACAGCAGCCTGCTCGACCGCTCACCGCGCAATCTCAAGGACGTGTGGATTCGCCTGCGTACACAACTGACGCCGACTTCGCTGCTGTTCCGTCATGCCCTGCGCCTGCCGCTGGCACTGAGCATCGGCTACGGCATGGTGCACCTGATCCACCCGTCGCAAGGCTACTGGATCATTCTCACCACGCTGTTCGTCTGCCAGCCGAATTACGGCGCCACCCGGCGCAAACTCGGCCAGCGGATCATCGGCACGGCCATTGGCCTGACGGTGGCGTGGGCGCTGTTCGATCTGTTCCCCAACCCGGTGGTGCAATCGTGCTTCGCCATCGCTGCCGGTGTGGTGTTCTTTACCAATCGCACCACCCGCTACACCCTGGCGACGGCGGCGATCACCATCATGGTGCTGTTCTGCTTCAATCAGGTCGGCGATGGCTACGGGCTGTTTCTGCCACGGCTGTTCGATACGCTGTTGGGCAGCCTGATTGCCGGGCTGGCGGTGTTCCTGTTCCTGCCGGACTGGCAGGGTCGGCGCCTGAACAAAGTGCTGGCCAACACCCTGACCTGCAACAGCATCTACCTGCGCCAGATCATGCAGCAATACGCCGCCGGCAAAAGCGACGACCTCGCCTATCGCCTGGCCCGCCGCAACGCCCATAACGCCGACGCGGCGCTGTCGACGACACTGGCGAACATGCTCATGGAGCCGGGACACTTCCGTAAGGAGGCGGATGTCGGCTTCCGCTTCCTGGTGCTGTCGCACACGTTGCTCAGCTATTTGTCAGGGCTCGGCGCGCACCGCGAAACACAGTTGCCGGCCGAGGTTCGTGAGCATCTGATCGAAGGCGCCGGGGCGAAACTGGCGAGCAGCATCGACGAAATCGCCCAAGGCCTTGCGAGCAAGCAACCGATTGCAATTCAGAGTGATGAAGAAGAAGCGCTGGCCAATGAGCTGGAGCAGATGCCGGATGAAATCGATGAAGGGCAGCGGTTGGTGCAGACGCAGCTGGCCCTGATTTGCCGGCAGTTGGGACCGCTTCGGACATTGGCGGCGCATTTGATCAAAGAGGTCTAGCTGCAAGCTGCAAGCTACAAGCTACAAGCCAAACGCTACCCGGCTTCTAACTTGCCGCTTGCCGCTTGAAGCTTGTAGCTCCCAACTACATTCCATGCCGCCGCAATAACTTCTCATAAGTCCCGTCAGCCTTCATCGCTGCAATCGCCCGGTCAAACCCGGCGACGATCTGCTCATGCTGCGGGTTCTTCAGGCTGACCAGAATATGCAGGCTGTTCTCACTCAACGGCTTGGGTAAAAACTCCACCGAATTGCGTACCTTGGCCGATTCCCGCGCCAGGTAATACTTCGCTACGTACTCATCTTCAAGCGTCAGCTTGACCCGATCCGCCGCGAGCATGCGCACGCCCATGGCGAAGTTGTGCACAGGGACTTTCTGCATCGCCGTGTCGGCATCGAACGGTGCGGAATAGGCGTACCCGCGCACCACTGCAATCGGATAGGTGTGCAGTTGCTCGAGGCTGTTGTATTCAATAGGTGCGTCTTTACGCTTGAGGAAGCGGATGCGGTTGATCAGGTACTCACCGGAAAACTGGCCGATCTGCGTGCGCTCGTCGTTGTACCAAGCATTGACCAGCACGTCGTAACGCCCCTCGCCAATCCCCAGCAATGCGCGCGCCCATGGCACTTGCTCGTAACCGCTGGCATAACCGGCGCGAGCCAGTGCGGTGCTGACAATGTCAGTGGCCAGGCCACCGTTGACCAGTGCATCGTCGGTAAATGGCGGCCAATTATCGAACGCCAGCCGCAGCTTCTGCGCCGCAGCATCCTGGCCGAGCACCAGCAGTCCGATCAAAGCAACGGCTTGAAGCAATCGCAGCATGCTTGAACATCCTCAGCGGGCAACCGCCCGACGTGGTTTCACGTCAAAACCCAAGGCCCCTTACCGGCAAAACCCAAGCATTGAACATTAGCTCATGGGAGCCAGTGGACAGTGCTCTGGAGCAGATTACACAAAGTCGCAGCCAGCGCGAGAAAGGAATAGTGGCATTTTGACCTTTATCACAGACTGTTGCGCCATACAGACATACGGCGCTGCTGCGCTTAGTATCGGGCGACATCGTCAAGGAATCGCAAAATGACAATCGAGTGGATCTGCAAACATCACAGCGATCTGGGCAAAGAGCAGTTGTACGCATTATTGAAGCTGCGCTCGGATGTGTTCGTGGTCGAACAGAAATGCGCCTATCCGGACCTCGACGGCCAGGATCTGGAGGGCGATACCCATCATCTGATGGGTTGGGAAGATGATCAGTTGATGGCATACCTGCGCCTGCTGGACCCGGAATCCCAAGGCGGCGACGTGGTGATTGGCCGGGTGATCACCGCCCCTGCCGGGCGTGGCAAGGGGCTGGGGCACGAGATGATGGAACAGGCACTGAAACAGGCCGAGAAGCACTGGCCGCAGGTTCCGATCTATCTGTCGGCGCAGGCACACTTGCAGGGGTATTACGGCAAGTACGGGTTTGTCGCAGTCGGCGAGGAATATCTCGAGGATGACATTCCGCACATCGGCATGCGTCGGTCCTGAAGGCCCTTTCGCGAGCAGGCTCGCTCCCACAGGGAATGCATATCCATTGTGGGAGCGAGCCTGCTCGCGAAGGCGTAAGAACCGTCGGCGCAGAAATCAGGGGTATTCCAGCACCGCTTTTATCTGCCGCAAATTGCGCTCGATCCACCCGCGATCAATCGCTCCCCACTCACGAATCCGATAGCGCCCGGCATGATTGCGCGCGCCCTCCTCCTGTTCGAATTCACAGATGATGTCCAGATCGGCCAGCGCGGCAATCGTGTCCTGCGCCGTGCGTCGCGGCATGCCGGTGACTTCGGTCAGCGTCGGCACACTCGGCGCCAGGCCGCTATCGATCAGATAAGCCACGTACAAACGGCGATAGAAACTGCTCTTGGTCTTGCTGACGTCCATCCACACCTTCCTGATTGGTCAAGCCTGCATATCCCGCCACGTCAGGTACACACGCAGATCGAACTCGATCTGGTGATACCCCGGCAGCATGTGCTCGCACAGTTTATAGAACGCCTTGTTGTGATCCGATTCCTTGAAGTGCGCCAGCTCGTGCACCACGATCATCTTCAGAAAATCCGGCGCGGCGTCCTTGAACAGCGCGGCGATGCGGATTTCCTTGTTGGCCTTGAGCTTGCCGCCCTGCACCCGCGAGACTGTGCTGTGCAGGCCGAGCGCGCGGTGGGTCAGGTCGAGGCGGTTGTCGAACAGCACTTTGTCGATGGCCGGCGCATTGCGCATGTACTGCTGCTTGAGCTCCAGCGCGTAGCTGTACAAGGCCTTGTCGCTTTGCACGTCATGCCGCCCCGAATAGCGTTGATCGAGGTAATCACCCAGTCGCCCTTCGGCAATCAGTTGGCGCACCTGATCCTGCAAACGCTCGGGGTAGGCCTGGAGGTACTTCAACACAGTCATGGACGGGCAGCACGGTTCGAAAAAAGGTGCGCCAGTGTAGCGAATTCAGCCAGGCAGCGCGCTCCAGTCGAACGGCTCGGCGAAGCGCACGGCGTCTTCGGCGATCAACGGCCGCGCGACGAGGAAGCCCTGCACGTATTCGCAGCCATGGGCTTGCAGCCACTGATATTGCTCGAGGGTTTCCACTCCTTCGGCAATCACCAGCAACCCGTATTGCTTGCACAGGTCGAGCACCATGCTCACCAGCGCCGCATCGCGTGGCGAGTCCGGCAGGCGCGCGATCAGGTGGCGGTCGAGCTTCAGCGTGTCCAGTTCCAGATCGCGCAGATGCGTCAGCGAGCAAGGCCCGGAACCGAAATCATCCAGTGCCACACGCACCCCGAGATGACGCAGCAAGCGTAGTTGCTTGCGGGTTTCGTCGGGGTTTTGCATCAACGCTTCTTCGGTGACCTCGACTTCCAGTTGCTGCGGTTGCAGCGCATGGCGTTCCATGACCTGACGCAATTCGGTGACCAGATTCGGCAGGCCGAACTGGGTGTTGCTCAGGCTCACGCCGAGCACCAGATCATCGGCAAACAGCGCTTCCCAGGCTTTGCGCTGGCCGGCGCCACGGTGGTAGATCCAGCTGCCGAGGCGACTGATCAGGCGCGCCTCTTCCAGCAACGGCAGAAACAACCCCGGGGGCACATCGCCGACGCTCGGGTGCTGCCAGCGCAGCAGCGCTTCGAACCCGCGAATCTGCCCGCTGCCGATCGCCACCTGCGGCTGATAGACCAGATTGAAATCACGATTCTCGATAGCCTCGCGTACGCTGTCTTCAAGCATCAGACGCGAACGTGCGCGGCCGTTCATTTCATGATCGTAGAAGCGATATTGCTGACGCCCGGCACGCTTGGCTTCGTACATGGCAATGTCCGAAGCGCGCAGCAAGCCGTCGAGGTTACGGCCACAGTCGGGATAAGTAGCGATGCCGATACTGGCGCCAAGGACGATATCCAGGCCTTCGATCTGCTGACAGACCGATACCCGTTCGATGAGTTTTTCGGCAATCTTCGCCGCTTGCTCGGGGAACTCCAGATCCAGCAGCGCGGTAAATTCATCGCCGCCCATGCGCGCGAGAATATCGAACGGCCGCAGGCACGCCTTCAATTGTTCGGAGACCCAACGCAACACGCGGTCGCCGGCGTCATGGCCGAGGGAATCATTGACCCGTTTGAAGCCATCGAGATCGAGGTAGAGCAGCACCCAGCTGCTGTCGCTGCGTTCGCCGCGCAACAACAGGTTTTCCACGGTCTGGTAGAACCCGCGCCGGTTGAGCAGGCCGGTCAGCGGATCGGTCACCGCCTGAAATTCCAATTGCTGGTGCAAATGACGCACCACCGACATGTCCAGCACCGTCACCACCATCGCGTGCTGCTCCGAGGGCAGCGGCGCGCAGGACAATGCCACCGGCACTTGCTGCCCCGGCGCAGTACGCAACAACGCATCATGCAGGCGCAGGGTTTCACCGCGCAGGTAACCGGCGTAGAACTCGGAATCGGCCCACAGGGGAATGTGTGGCTTCTGCAGGAAATCGAGAAACTCCTTGCCTTCCAGATCCTTCACCGGCGCATTGAGCAGTCGCGAAATCGCCGGGTTGGCAAAGCGGATCACGCCGTCCTCGCTCAATACCAGAATGCCTTCGGCGGCGTTGTCCAGCACCGAGGCATTGAAGGCGCGCGCCACTTCCAGGTCATGACTCAGGCGTTGCAAGGCACGGCGATTGCGCTGGTGCTCGAGCAGCGCCTGGACCTTGGGCTTGAGGATTTGCGGATCGAATGGCTTGAACAGGTAATCCACCGCGCCGCTGGCATAGCCCTTGATCACGGCGTCCTGGGATTGCTCGTTGGCGGTGAGGAAAATGATCGGCGTCAGCCGCGTGCGCTGGCTGCCGCGCATCAAGCGCGCGACCTCGAAACCGTCCATGCCGGGCATCTGCACATCGAGCAGGACCAGGTCGATGTCGTGTTCGAGCAAAAGGTTCAGCGCCTCGAAACCCGAGGCGGCGGTCATCACGTGCCAATCCTGACGCTGCAACAACGCGCGCATGCTGATCAGGTTTTCGGGGTAATCATCGACGATCAAAAGGACCGAGCTGCCTTCACCTGGCTGGGGTTGCGCGCATTCCATGCTGCTTCTCTTATCGGGACCGGTTGCCGGCAAAACCATAGACGTACTGAGCCTTCACTCTAGACGCGGATCAGTGAAAGCAGAAGCTGTCATCCCGCCATCATTTAAACAATGCTCAACCCAGCCGACTAACGGTCACCGCTACAGCCCCCGAAAACCGGGCGGGATGGCATTTCGACAGGACTTTGACGTCAAGTAATCGCCGGGCGGGCATTAACAAAAATTGCCGCTACGCTTATAAAGACGCCCGAAAACGCGCGGGCTAGAGCTTCTGGCACCGGCGTTCCGGATGAATTGATTGGAAGAACCGTCATGATCGACCTCGCAACCTGGAACCTCAGCGTTCCTGTTGGCAGCCCGCCGTACACCGTCGAAACCTCAAAACTGGTGGATGGCTTCAAGGATCAGTACTTCCATTCCGACACCGGCACCCTGTTCTTCTGGTCCCCGGTGACTGGCTCGAAAACCGAAAACGCCATCTACCCGCGTACCGAACTGCGCGAAACCTACAGCAACGGCACCCTGCGCAACTGGTACTACCCGGACGCCGACAACCTGCTGCGCGCGACCCTCGCGGTGAACAAGGTGCCGAGCTCGGGCAAGATCGTCATCGGCCAGATCCACGCGTACGAAAGCCAGCGGCCGATGGTCAAGCTCGAATATCAGTACAAGGAAAAAACCCAGACCGGCAATCTGGTGATCAAAGTGCGCATGCGCCCGGACGACGCCGAAAGCCGCGTCATCACCCTCGCCACCGGCGTCAAGCTTGATCGCGAATTCAACTACCTCATCCACTTGAGCCCCGGCGGTGCCCTGGGCGTGAGTGCGGCGGGGTATCAGTGGGACTCCCAAATCAGCGCGACCTGGCGCGACAAGCCGTTGTACTTCAAGGCTGGGGTTTATGTGCAGGACAACACTGGCTACACCAGTGAAGGTGGGCAGGTGACGTTTACCAAACTGGATATTGATCACGACAAATAGCTTACGTCCTCCTGTAAGAGCCACTGCGGGCTACGATCTTTTGATTGTTTTGGATGCTGAAAAGACAAATCGAAAGATCGCACCTCAGCGAGATCGGATTGACCTTCAAAATCCTTTCTGCATCACCGGACGTTCAATAACCGGATCTACAGCTCGGCGATCACAAAAAAAATAATACAGCGGAAGCCGTGATTACCGTTCTACCATCTAAGGACCAAGTCAAGAACTGCTCCTTTTTTTCTTGTAGTCAGACAATGCTCGACCATCGTCGAGCTGTTTGCCAGCAAAAATCAGGCGTTGCTGATCGGGTGAAATACCCTCTTTATCTTGAATTTTTGCTTTTACGTTTTCTATGGTGTCCAACGGCTCAGCATGCACCAGACCTATTGAATAATGTTAAATAGCATCTATGACCTTCATCGACAAAGGGACCGATAAAGGGGACACGCCGATACATCGAACTCCTCCAGTAACCCCGCAGATTATTTCACTGGCTCATCTCACAGATCAAAAAATTAAGTCCGCATGCATCATCCATAGCTAAAGATTATAAACAACTGTCATTTATATCAGGTTACCTGCGAGCCTTTCTTGCCTAACCTCATGAACGCAACAGGAGACAACCTATTTGACTTTAATACTCGAATGCAGAAGGTGAACATTATGAAAACTTACAATGGCTTCGTATTCAACGCTAGTGAGCAACATGCCGCCACACTCAAATTTGACGATCTAGGCCAGCAAAACGGCAATATAAGTAAAGGCTACATGGACTATTGCGGACTCGATTTTATCGTCACTGGCACCTATACAAAACCCCACCAGATCTTTTAATCTTCAAGCGAAATCAGATGCCACGAAAAGAGATGAGCTTAACCATGGCCCAAGCTCTCTCTCGATCAAGATGAAATCGTCTGACGGGACCGACAGCTACTTGGAAGGTACGGTTAAAGTTGAATCAGGTGGGCCGAATGTCGGCCAGACCTACGGAATCAAATTCACAAGAAGCTGACTTTTTTATTACCGACAAAAATGGATAAATCAGTTAACCTCAACGTTTATCTCATCCTTCCGATGACGCGGATAGATCGCCTCCAGCGAGATCTGCTGAGTCTTCGAAGCATTATAAATTGCTCTTACTTTAAATCACTTCGTCAGGCGTAATATTTGCCGACAAAAAACCCGCCTATCGGCGGGTTTCTTTTAATCAGCTCAACACTCAGGCTCAGTTAACCTTGGCGTTCAACTCACCCTTCAGATAACGCTGGTACATCGCTTCCAGCGAGATCGGTTTGATCTTCGAAGCATTACCCGCAGTACCAAACGCTTCGTAACGCGCGATGCACACGTCACGCATCGCAGTCACGGTGGCGCCGAAGAATTTACGCGGGTCGAATTCGCTCGGGTTGGTGGCCATCAGACGGCGCATGGCGCCGGTGGAGGCCAGGCGCAGGTCGGTGTCGATGTTGACCTTGCGCACGCCGTGCTTGATGCCTTCGACGATTTCTTCAACCGGGACGCCGTAGGTTTCTTTGATGTCGCCGCCGTACTGGTTGATGATCGCCAGCCACTCTTGTGGCACGGAGGACGAACCGTGCATCACCAGGTGAGTGTTCGGGATGCGCTTGTGGATTTCCTTGATGCGGTCGATCGCCAGCACGTCGCCGGTGGGTGGCTTGGTGAACTTGTAGGCGCCGTGGCTGGTGCCGATGGCGATGGCCAGGGCGTCGACCTGGGTGCGCTTGACGAAGTCAGCGGCTTCTTCCGGGTCGGTCAGCATCTGGCTGTGATCCAGAACGCCTTCAGCGCCGATACCGTCTTCTTCACCGGCCATGCCGGTTTCCAGCGAACCCAGGCAGCCCAGCTCGCCTTCTACCGAAACGCCGCAGGCGTGGGCCATGGCCACGGTTTGTTGGGTAACGCGGACGTTGTAGTCGTAGTCGGTCGGGGTCTTGCCGTCTTCGCCCAGCGAGCCGTCCATCATCACCGAGCTGAAGCCCAGTTGAATCGAACGCTGGCAGACGTCAGGGCTGGTGCCGTGGTCCTGGTGCATGCACACCGGGATGTGCGGGAACTCTTCGATCGCGGCCAGGATCAGGTGACGCAGGAATGGTGCGCCGGCGTATTTGCGGGCGCCGGCCGAAGCCTGGACGATCACCGGGGAGTCAGTCTTGTCAGCGGCTTCCATGATGGCGCGCATCTGCTCAAGGTTGTTGACGTTGAAGGCTGGAACGCCGTAGCCGAACTCGGCTGCGTGGTCCAGCATCTGGCGCATGCTGATAAGTGCCATTGTGTGTGTCTCTCCCGGTTGAGGGTCGTTGATCGTGCCAGCCTGCCGGAGCGGCGGCGGCTATTCAAGTTAATGCAGATCGGGGGTTGAGGCCCGGCCTGGTGATTCGGTGTTACCAAAACTGTGTGAACAACAGAGAATCCCTGTGGGAGCGAGCCTGCTCGCGAAAGCGGTCTGACAGACACTGCATCATCGACGGCAAGATTGCTTTCGCGAGCAGGCTCGCTCCCACATTTGGATCTTTGTACATCAATTCAATCGTGTTACTCGGCCTTGCAACCACGGCCAATCAGGTCATTGGTGGCGACCCAGTACACCAGGCCTTCGTCACCCTTGACGTGAAACGCCAGCATGCCATCGCTGTACAGCGTGCCCGAGGCGCCCGGCTCTTCTTTCAGGCGATAGACCTGATCACCGCCGCCGAGGCGAACGTCGACTGCCTTCTGGCCGGCATCGGCGTAACGCCACAACACCTTGGCCTGGCTGTCGCAGGTCCAGGTCGTCCAGTTGTCCGCCGGGGCCGACGCCTGAAACAGGTTCAACTGCGCGCAACCGCCTAACAATGCCAACGCCGCAACGGCGATCAAGCCTTTCATCCGTGTTCCTCGACTGACGACGCACGCCGCCAGCCCTGAGTTAAAGAGTCAGACCCGTCAAGGACAACCATGTTCCTTGACCGGGGTTTGCGTCTCGTATTTGTCCAGGCCGTCCGGGCCCGAGCGCTTGTTCAGCACCGGGTTGGTTTCGGCCTGCCAGTCGGCCTGATAACAGCCCTTCTGCGGCTCGCTCGGTGCTGGCGTCGCGTCAGCCTTCGGGGTGCTCCCGCAGGCCGCCAGCGTACCGGTCAGCAACAACAGCGCTAACGACTTGACCATGTGAACACTCCTTTGCCTGGCCAAACGGGCGGCCTCAGGCCTTGGCCCGGCTTTCCAGGACTTCAACGGCAGGCAGCACCTTGCCCTCGACGAATTCGAGGAACGCGCCACCACCGGTGGAAATGTAGGAGATCTGCTCAGCCACGCCATATTTATCGATCGCCGCCAGGGTGTCGCCACCGCCGGCAATGGAGAATGCCGAGCTTTCAGCGATAGCCAGGGCCAGCACTTTGGTGCCGTTACCGAACTGATCGAACTCGAACACGCCGACCGGGCCGTTCCACAGAATGGTTTTCGACGACTTCAGCAGCTCGGCGAAGTTGGCTGCGGTTTGTGGGCCGATGTCGAGAATCATGTCGTCAGCCGCAACATCAGCGATCAGCTTCACAGTCGCTTCAGCGCTTTCGGCAAATTCCTTGGCGACCACGACGTCAACCGGCAACGGCACGCTGACTTTCGCCGCGATTTCACGGGCGGTGTCGAGCAGGTCCGGTTCGTACAGCGATTTGCCAACCGGGTGGCCGGCGGCAGCGAGGAAGGTGTTGGCGATGCCGCCGCCGACGATCAGTTGATCGCAGATCTGGCTCAGGCTGTTGAGTACGTCGAGCTTGGTCGAGACCTTGGAGCCGGCAACAATGGCCGCCATTGGCTTGGCCGGTGCGCCCAGGGCTTTGCCCAGTGCGTCCAGTTCAGCGGCCAGCAACGGGCCAGCGGCAGCGACTTTGGCGAACTTGGCTACACCATGGGTCGAACCTTCGGCGCGGTGAGCAGTGCCGAAAGCGTCCATCACGAACACGTCGCACAGGGCCGCGTATTGCTGGGCCAGGTCGTCGGCGTTCTTTTTCTCGCCCTTGTTGAAGCGCACGTTTTCGAACAGCACGATGTCGCCAGCCTTGACCTCGACACCGCCGAGGTAGTCAGCCACCAGCGGCACTTCGCGGCCGAGCGCCTTGCTCAGGTAGTCGGCAACAGGTTTCAGGCTGTTCTCGGCGGAGAATTCGCCTTCGGTAGGACGGCCCAAGTGCGAGCAGACCATCACTGCCGCGCCTTTTTCCAGGGCCAGCTTGATGGTCGGCAGCGAAGCCAGGATGCGCGCGTCGCTGGTGACAACACCGTCCTTGACGGGGACGTTGAGGTCTTCGCGGATCAATACGCGCTTACCTTGCAGATCGAGGTCGGACATCTTCAACACGGTCATGGGTCGCACTTCCTACGGTTTTTTTGAAGTTGCTGTTTGCAGATAGTGGTCTGCAACGTCCAGCATTCGGTTGGCAAAACCCCATTCGTTGTCGAACCAGGCCAGGATGTTCACCAGTTTGGGGCCGGAGACACGGGTCTGACTGGCATCGACGATGGCCGAATGTGGGTCATGGTTGAAATCACAGCTGGCGTGCGGCAACTCGGTGTAGGCCAAAAGGCCTTTGAGCGGGCCGCTGGTGGCGGCTTCGCGCAGGATCCGGTTGACCTCATTGGCGTCAGTCGCGGTGGCGGTCTGCATCGTGATGTCGAGGCAGGACACGTTGACTGTCGGCACGCGCACGGCTTTGGCCTGAATTCGCCCGGCAAGTTCCGGCAGCAGGCGCTCGATACCGCGTGCCAGACCAGTGGACACCGGGATCACCGACTGGAACGCCGAACGCGTGCGGCGCAGGTCTTCGTGGTGATAAGCGTCGATCACTGGCTGATCGTTCATTGCCGAGTGAATCGTGGTGATCGACACGTAATCCAGACCGATCGCCTGATCGAGCAGACGCAGCAGCGGCACGCCGCAGTTGGTGGTGCAGGAGGCGTTGGACACCAGCAGTTCATCGCCGGTCAGGCAGTCCTGATTGACGCCGTAGACGATGGTGGCGTCGACATCCGCTTCGCTGGCCATCGGCTGCGAGAACAGCACGCGCGGTGCGCCGGCGTCGAGAAACCGCTGGCCATCGGCACGGGTGTGGTAAGCGCCGGAGCATTCCAGCACCAGATCGACGCCCAGCGACGCCCAATCGATGCCTTCGGGGGTGGCACTGCGCAGGACCTTCACGCAGTCGCCATTGATATGCAGACAATCGCCTTCAACCCGCACTTCGCCGGGAAACCGGCCGTGGGTGGAGTCGAAGCGTGTCAGGTATTCGATGCTGGCCATGTCGGCCAGGTCGTTGATCGCGACAATTTCAAACCCGGCCTGCGCGCCGCGCTCGAACAACGCCCGCAAGACGCAACGACCAATGCGGCCGTAGCCGTTGAGTGCAACTTTGTAGGGACGCGGTTGAGGCATGGGGTTCTCGATTACCGTGGTGAATCATGCAGTGCGATATTGCCTGAACCAACGCTTTCGCGAGCAGGCTCGCTCCCACATTGGAATGCATTTCCCTGTGGGAGCGAGCCTGCTCGCGAAGGCGTCAGCCCGGACAACATAACTGTCAGATTTAGTCTTCCAGCAGCTCTTCAGCCTGACCGAGGATGTTTTCCAGGGTAAAACCGAACTCTTCGAACAATGCCGAAGCCGGCGCCGACTCACCGTAGGTGGTCATGCCGATCACACGACCTTCCAGACCCACATACTTGAACCAGAAATCGGCGTGGGCGGCTTCGATGGCGATACGTGCGCTGACCTGCAACGGCAGCACCGACTGCTTGTACTCGGCATCCTGAGCATCGAACGCGCTGGTGCACGGCATGGACACCACGCGAACCTTGCGGCCCTGCTCGGTCAGTTTGTCGAAGGCTTGAACCGCCAGACCGACTTCCGAACCGGTGGCGATCAGGATCAGCTCAGGCTCGCCTGCGCAATCCTTGAGCACATAACCGCCACGGCTGATGTTGGCAATCTGCCCAGCGTCGCGTTCCTGATGTTGCAGGTTCTGCCGCGAGAAGATCAGCGCCGACGGGCCGTCCTTGCGCTCCAGAGCGTTTTTCCAGGCCACTGCCGATTCCACGGCATCGGCTGGGCGCCAGGTGTCGAGGTTCGGCGTGCTGCGCAGGCTGGTCAATTGCTCGATCGGCTGGTGCGTCGGGCCGTCTTCGCCCAGACCGATGGAGTCGTGGGTGTAGACGTGGATCACGCGCTTCTTCATCAAAGCCGACATACGTACGGCGTTGCGTGCGTATTCCATGAACATCAGGAACGTCGCGCCGTAAGGCACCAGACCGCCGTGCAGGGCGACGCCGTTCATGATCGCGGTCATGCCGAACTCGCGCACGCCATAGTACATGTAGTTGCCGCTGGCATCTTCAGCGCTGACGCCTTTGCAGCCTTTCCACAGGGTCAGGTTGGAGCCGGCGAGGTCAGCCGAACCGCCGAGCATTTCCGGCAGCAGCGGGCCGAAGGCGTTGAGGGTGTTCTGGCTGGCTTTGCGGCTGGCGATGGTTTCGCCCTTGGCCGCGACTTCGGCGATGTAGGCCGAGGCTTTTTCCGAGAAGTCGGCCGGCAGCTCGCCGCTCAGACGGCGGATCAGCTCGTTGGCTTCAGTCGGGAATGCAGCGGAGTAAGCGGCGAAACGCTGATCCCACTCGGCTTCGACCGCGCGGCCAGCTTCCTTGGCGTCCCACTCGGCATAGATCTCGGCCGGGATTTCGAACGGGCCGTGGTTCCAGTTCAGCGCCTGACGGGTCAGGGCGATTTCCGCGTCACCCAGTGGGGCGCCGTGGCAGTCTTCCTTGCCTTGCTTGTTCGGCGAACCGAAGCCGATGGTGGTCTTGCAGCAGATCAGGGTCGGCTGCTCGCTTTTGCGTGCCGTTTCGATCGCGATCTTGATTTCTTCAGGGTCGTGACCGTCGACGTTGCGGATCACCTGCCAGTTGTAGGCTTCGAAACGCTTCGGCGTGTCATCGGTGAACCAGCCTTCGACTTCGCCGTCGATGGAAATGCCGTTGTCATCGTAGAAGGCGATCAGCTTGCCCAGGCCCAGCGTGCCGGCCAGAGAGGCGACTTCGTGGGAAATGCCTTCCATCATGCAGCCATCACCGAGGAACACATAGGTGTGGTGGTCAACGATGTTGTGGCCGGGACGGTTGAACTGCGCGCCCATGACTTTTTCCGCCAAGGCGAAACCGACGGCGTTGGCCAGGCCCTGACCCAGCGGACCAGTGGTGGTTTCAACGCCCGGGGTGTAACCGAATTCCGGGTGGCCTGGAGTGCGGCTGTGCAGTTGACGGAACTGCTTGAGGTCGTCGATCGACAGGTCGTAGCCGGTCAGGTGCAGCAGCGAGTAGATCAACATCGAGCCGTGGCCGTTGGACAGCACGAAGCGGTCACGGTCGGCGAACGACGGGTTGCTCGGGTTGTGCTTGAGGTAGTCGCGCCACAGCACTTCGGCAATATCTGCCATACCCATAGGGGCACCGGGATGGCCGCTGTTGGCTTTTTGCACGGCATCCATGCTGAGGGCACGAATGGCGTTGGCACGCTCACGACGGCTAGGCATCGCTGATCTCCTGGGTGTGAATAGACTGAAACGGAAAAAAGGAGGGCATTTTCCCTCACCCATGCGCCTCGGGGCAATGACAGATAGTCATCGACAGGCGTTTTTCCAATCGATAGAGCAGGTTTCGCTTGGTGAAACCTTTCCGCTATTCGTTTGTAGAGACTGCCGTCCGCCGAGAAGTGCCATTTATCGAGCAATATCAAAACTTTTTGATATTGGCCTTGCGGTGCCTTGCCCCCGTCTCTAGACTGCCAGCCCTATGAACTTACGCGTGCCTTCCATTCGCCATGACGATTGCGACGAGCTGGCGGCCCTGTGCAAGGCCGGCGGCGATCCGCTGCGGCTGAATGTATTGCGCGCGCTGGCCAACGATTCGTTTGGCGTGCTGGAGCTCGCGCAGATTTTCGGCATCGGCCAGTCGGGCATGAGCCATCACCTCAAGGTGCTGGCGCAAGCCGATCTGGTGGCGACACGCCGTGAGGGCAACGCGATTTTCTATCGTCGCGCCCTGCCCCACAGCGAATTGCTCGGCGGCAAGCTGCATGCGGCATTGCTGGAAGAAGTCGACAATCTGCATCTGCCTGATGAAGTGCAAGCGCGCATCGAGCAGGTTCATGGTCAGCGTGCCGCCGCCAGCCGGGACTTTTTCGCCCGGGTCGCGGAAAAATTCCGTGCCCAGCAGGATTTGATCGCAGGCCTGCCGCAGTACCGTGACAGCGTGCTGGCCCTGCTCGACAAACTGAACTTCGATGGTGCAGCCACGGCCATTGAAGTCGGCCCCGGCGATGGTGCTTTTCTGCCAGAACTGGCCCGTCGCTTCGGCACCGTAACCGCGCTGGACAACAGCCCGGCGATGCTCGAACTGGCGCGTCAGGTGTGTGAACGTGAACAGCTGGCTAACGTCAGCCTGCAATTGGCCGATGCATTGAACGGCACAAGCCTTCAAGCCGATTGCGTGGTGTTGAACATGGTCCTGCACCATTTCGCCGCCCCGGCCGATGCGCTCAGGCACATGGCCGACTTGCTGCAACCGGGCGGTAGCCTGCTCGTGACAGAGTTATGTAGCCACAACCAGAGTTGGGCCAGGGAGGCCTGCGGTGATCTCTGGTTGGGGTTTGAACAGGACGATCTGGCCCGTTGGGCCACCGCTGCGGGACTCGTTCCCGGGGAAAGCCTCTATGTAGGCTTACGTAATGGTTTCCAGATCCAGGTTCGCCACTTTCAGCGACCGGCTGGCGACACTCACCATCGGTAAATTCAGGAAAACATCGAGATGAGCGAATACTCCCTCTTCACCTCCGAGTCCGTGTCTGAAGGACATCCGGACAAAATCGCCGACCAGATTTCCGATGCGGTGCTGGACGCCATTATTGCCCAGGACAAACACGCTCGCGTGGCCGTGGAAACCCTGGTCAAGACCGGCGTGGCCATCGTTGCCGGTGAAGTGACCACCAGCGCCTGGGTCGACCTGGAGCAGATCGTTCGTGACGTGATTTGCGACATCGGGTACACCAGCTCCGAAGTCGGCTTCGACGGCGCGACCTGCGGCGTGATGAACATCATCGGCAAGCAGTCCCCCGACATCAATCAGGGTGTTGACCGTGCCAAGCCTGAAGATCAGGGCGCCGGCGACCAGGGCCTGATGTTCGGCTACGCCAGCAACGAAACCGACGTTTTGATGCCAGCGCCGATCACCTTCTCGCACCAGCTGGTGCAGCGTCAGGCTGAAGCACGCAAGTCGGGCCTGCTGCCTTGGCTGCGTCCGGATGCCAAGTCGCAAGTGACCTGCCGTTACGAAGGCGGCAAGGTTGTCGGCATCGACGCTGTTGTTCTGTCGACCCAGCACAACCCGGAAGTGTCGTACAAAGACCTGCGCGAAGGCGTGATGGAGCTGATCGTCAAGCACGTACTGCCTGCCGAACTGCTGAGCAAGGACACCCAGTTTCACATCAACCCGACCGGCCAGTTCATCATTGGCGGCCCGGTAGGTGACTGCGGTCTGACCGGTCGCAAGATCATCGTCGACAGCTACGGCGGCATGGCCCGTCACGGCGGCGGCGCGTTCTCCGGCAAGGATCCATCGAAGGTTGACCGTTCGGCTGCCTACGCTGGCCGTTACGTGGCCAAGAACATCGTTGCAGCCGGCCTGGCCGAGCGTTGCGAGATTCAGGTTTCCTACGCGATCGGTGTGGCTCAGCCTACGTCGATCTCGCTGAACACCTTCGGCACCGGCAAGATCAGCGATGACAAGATCATCAAACTGGTGCGTGAAGTATTCGATCTGCGTCCATACGCAATCACCACCATGCTTGACCTGCTGCACCCGATGTACCAGGAAACCGCAGCCTACGGCCACTTCGGCCGTGCACCGCAGACCAAGACCGTTGGCGAAGACAGCTTCACCACGTTCACCTGGGAAAAAACCGACCGCGCCGACGCCCTGCGTTCCGCCGCTGGCCTGTAAAACCCTGGCTGCATGAAAGCCCCGCACGGTTCGCGCCGTGCGGGGCTTTTTCATGCCTTACAGATTTTCGAGATCCCTGTGGGAGCGAGCCTGCTCGCGAAGGCGCCCGCCCGTGCAGCACCAGTTCCCCTGCCCCGAAACAGTTCGCAAAAAAGCCGCGCAACGTTCTTCAGATCCTCACCTACCCTTCAAGCATCACCCCCGAGCAAGGACGCTCAACGATGCTCTTCACACTGCGCCTGTTGCTGGCCTTCCTGCTGGCACTCATCACCCTCGTCAGCCAAGCAAATTGCCCCGACTGGCCCTTATCCCAAGCCCAACGCGAAATCACGCTGCTGCAAAACCGGATCGACCAATGGGACGACGCCTATCACCGCGAAGGCCGTTCATTGATCAGCGACGAACTCTATGACCAGTCCCAGCTACGGCTGAAAGAATGGCAAGCCTGTTTCAACCAACCATCATCCCCGCAGCCGTTGCGCACCGCGTCCGGCACGGTTACGCACCCCATCGCCCACACCGGTCTGGACAAGCTGCACAAAGCCGAAGACGTCGCCCACTGGTTGCGCGGACGCCAGAACGTCTGGGTGCAGCCCAAGGTCGACGGCGTGGCTGTCACGCTGATCTACCGCCAGGGAATATTGCAGCAGGTGATCAGTCGCGGTGACGGGGTCAACGGCCAGGACTGGACCGCCTCCGCGCGCAGGATCGCAGCCATTCCGCAACGGTTGAGTCAGCCACGGGATCTGCTGGTACAGGGCGAACTCTATTGGCGCCTGAACGCACATGTTCAATCACAGTCCGGCAGCGTCAATGTCCGCGCCACCATCGCCGGGCTGATGGGGCGCAAATCCCTGGATGCCGACCAGGCCGCCGGGATCGGTCTGTTTGTATGGGACTGGCCGCAAGGTCCTGTGCGGCTGCCGGAAAGATTGTCCGAACTTCAGACATTGGGGTTCGCCACAACCGAGCCCTTTACACAGCCCGTCAGCCGATTCGAAGACGCACAAAAATGGCGCGAGCACTGGTATCGCTCGCCCCTGCCCTTTGCCAGCGACGGCGTGGTGCTGCGTCAGAGCCAACGGCCACCTGCCGAACGCTGGCAGGCTCGCGCGCCGTATTGGGCGATCGCCTGGAAATACCCTTTCGCCCAGGCATTGGCCGAAGTGCGCAAGGTCAATTTCAAGATCGGCCGCACCGGGCGGATCACGCCGGTGCTGGAACTGCTGCCGGTCAGACTCGATGACCGCGAAATCAAACGGGTCAGCGTCAGCTCACTCAAGCGCTGGCAAACCCTCGACATCCGTCCCGGCGATCAGGTGGCAATCAGTCTGGCCGGGCTGACCATTCCGCGCCTCGACAGTGTCGTGCTGCGCACCAACGAACGGGCGGACATCAACATCCCCGATGCTGGCGACTACCACGCCCTGAGCTGCTGGCAACCGACGCCGGGGTGTGAAAGCCAATTTCTCGCGCGTCTGACCTGGCTCAGTGGCAAGCAGGGCCTGGCCATGCAGCATGTCGGTCGCGGCACCTGGGAGAAACTTTTGGAAACAGGCCGTCTGAAACACCTGCTGGATTGGCTGACCCTCGATGCGTCAGAGCTTGCTAACATTGCCGGCCTCGGCGAGCGCAGCAGCGCACGTCTGATCCATAGTTTTCACGGCGCGCGGCAACAGCCGTTTGCTCGATGGTTGAAAGCCCTGGGCATGCCGCCGACCGGACAGGCACAACTGGACGATTCGTGGCAGGCCCTGGCACAACGCGACACTGAACAATGGCAGGCAGAAGCCGGCATCGGCCCGGGACGCGCCGCGCAACTGAGTGCATTCTTTCGCGACCCGCAGGTAGTGGCTTTGAGTGAAACTCTGAAAGCCGCCGGAATCGACGGCTTCTGAACATGCAATCCCCGCCCGACGGGAACCCAACGGCCGGCCAGACGCTCCAACAGCGCAGTGCCCTCCAACCCCGATTGCCTTTGCACATGGAGCTTTTATGAAATTTCTCGCACCGCTCGCCCTGCTTACTCTTTGCGGCGTCATGGCCGCTCCGGTCATGGCCGAAGAAGACGGCCCGGGCCTGACCGGTTGCGCTGCCAAGAAGCAGGGCATCATCAATCAGATCGAACAGGCCAAGTCGCGCGGCAACATGGAGCAGCAGGCAGGCCTGGAAACCGCACTGCGTGAAGTGAACGAACATTGCACCGACGCCGGGCTGAAGAAAGAACGTGAGAACAAAGTGCTTGAGGCCAAGCATGAGGTGAGCCAGCGTCAGGCGGACCTCGACAAGGCCATGAAGAAGGGCGATCCGGAGAAGATCAACAAGCGCAAGGAAAAGCTCGCCGAGTCGCGCAAGGAACTGCAGGAAGCGCTGGACGAAATCGATAAGTAAGAGATTAGTCTGGAGGGGAATGGCAGACCGCTTTCGCGAGCAGGCTCGCTCCCACATTGGAATGCATATCCCCTGTGGGAGCGAGCCTGCTCGCGAAGGTTCAGCTCAAGCGACACAAATCAATGATCGCGAAACTCTTTATGGCAAGCACTGCAGGCATCTTCAACTTTCTGCACTGCCGGCCCAAGACTGCTGGCCTTGTACGGCTGAACCTGACTGGCGACCACCAATTCACCGGTAGCCGCTTCGAGGGCGCGGGCCAGTTCCTGAAAACGCGCCTGTTTCTGCCAGACATCATCTTTGGCGCTGGTGTGATCTTCCTCGCGCACCTGCGGAAAATGCTTCCACGGCTCATGGGCCAACGCATCAAGTCTGACCGCGCCCTCGGCAAATTTCGGCCCGTCGAAGGCAATGCGCCCGCGCAACATGCCGCCGAGGTCTTCGCTGGTCTTGAGCATCTGCTTGAAGATCGCCTTGCGCTGGCCCAGCGGCGAATTCGGGTCGACACCGCCACAGGCGGACAAGGTCAGGCAGGCCAGCAATACAACAGCAATGGGTTTCAGAGTCATGGTGGCTTCAGGTCGCGGAAATCGGCGGCCAGTATCCTCGGCTCACCGCCAAACACCAATAGCCCTATTAAAAATACGGGTTGGTCGAGCGCATGGAGCACTCGGCCAACCGGCACAGGAATCACTCCATGAACAGCCGCTTCACGGCCTGGCGTCACCCGCTTATCGTCACCCTTCCACTGCTCGCCATCCTCGCCGGTTGCACAGGCGGCGACAGCGCCAAACCGAAAACCCATGCGCTGGCCACCTATTCCAGCGCGACCTGGGAAGCCTTGCCAGCGGTTTCCGACAGCGATCTGGTCGCCGGTTTCGGCTCGTGGCGCAGCGCCTGCACACGACTCAAAGCCGACGCAGTCTGGGGGCCGACCTGCGCTGCGGCGGTGAATGTGCCGCAAAGCGCCGCCGAGATTCGCGCATTCCTCAAGCAGAATCTCGATGTCTACGGCCTGCGCGCCGAGAATGACAACCCCAATGGTCTGATCACCGGCTACTACGAACCGGTGTACCCCGGCAGCCTGACGCCAACCGCAACAGCAAACGTGCCGGTGTATGGCGTGCCGGAAGACATGATCATCGTCTCGCTCGACAGCATCTACCCGGAATTGAAAGGCAAGCGCCTGCGCGGCCGCCTCGAAGGTCGCGTGCTCAAGCCTTACGACGACGCGGCGACCATTGAATCCAAAGGCGTGAACGCACCGGTTGTTGCCTATCTGACTGATCCGATGAATCTGCAATTTCTGCAGATTCAGGGCTCGGGCCGGATTCAGACCGAGGACGGCAAACAGTTGCGCATCGCCTACGCCGATCAGAACGGCCACCCGTACCGGCCGATCGGTCGCTGGCTGGTCGAGCAAGGCGAGCTGAAGAAAGAAGACGTGACCATGAGCGCGATCAGCAACTGGGCCAAGGCCAACCCCACGCGCATTCCGGAACTGCTGGCCAGCAACCCGAGCTACGTGTTCTTCACCCGCAACCCGGACAGCAACGAAGGGCCACGCGGCTCGCTGAACGTACCGCTGACCGCCGGCTACAGCGCGGCGGTGGATCGCAAGGTGATTCCGTTGGGCAGTCTGTTATGGCTGTCGACCACCAAGCCGGATGGCACCCCACTGGTGCGCCCGGTCGCGGCGCAGGATACCGGCGGCGCGATTGCCGGCGAGGTGCGCGCGGATCTGTTCTGGGGCACGGGTGATGCGGCCGGGCAACTGGCCGGGGACATGAAACAGCAGGGGCAGATCTGGATGCTCTGGCCTAAAGGACAAGAGTTGCCGCAAGTGCCGCAGGTGGCTGACAAACCCTAAAAGCAAAAGATCGCAGCCTTCGGCAGCTCCTACAGGAGTATGCATTCCTCTGTAGGAGCTGCCGCAGGCTGCGATCTTTTGACCTTGCTTTTAAATGGACACAAAGAAAAACGAAGCAATCAGCCCCATCCCGATAAACCACACCACCGAACGCAGTGCAGCCCAGTCAGCCAGGTAGCAGATGATGTACAGCAGGCGACTGGTGATAAACAGCACCGCCAGCACATTGACCGTCACCAGCTGCGCAGTGCCGACCAGATGCGCAACGATCACCGCAGCGGCAAACGCAGGCGTTACTTCAAAGCTGTTCAGTTGCGCGGCGTGGGCGCGACGGGCGACGCCATTGACGCTGTCGAGAAAGTCCCGTGGATCATAATTGTCCTTGAGGCGGAAACCGCCGGTGGCCTTCGCCACGATCGTGCACACGTAAGGCAGGAAAATCGCGATCAACACACACCACAGAGCCACTGTCATAACGTCGTCCTTTTTTCGATTGGAGAAATTGGCGAGCGATCAGAAATTCATCACCAGCATGCCGATCAGCACCTGCCCACAGGCTAAGAGCCGCGCCCGGCAGAAAGGTTCTTTCAGCTGGATATAACACGGCACTTCCAGCGCGCCGTCGATTAGTCAGATTATTGATTCGCCATGTGTCAGCAGCTGTTTATACTGCAACCCACCACGCCGTACTCAGCTGCACACCAAAAAATTCCAATAAAAGCTGCCTGCTCCGCTTTCTTCGAAAACGGTCGCTGGCACGCGTATGCCTGATCAAAGCGTCAAGACTACCGACAGAGACCTTGCGCATGCCCCTCGCTTTGCTTGCACTCGCCGTTGCCGCGTTCGGCATCGGCACCACCGAATTCGTCATCATGGGCCTGCTGCCCGACGTTGCCCGCGATCTGGCGGTAAGCATTCCTCATGCCGGGCTGCTGATCACCGGTTACGCCCTGGGCGTGGTGTTCGGCGCACCGATCCTGGCGATCGGCACCGCCAATATGCCGCGCAAAGCGACACTGCTGGGCATGACGCTGATGTTCATCCTCGGCAACGTGCTCTGCGCGCTCGCGCCGAACTACGCGACGCTGATGGCGGCGCGGGTGGTCACGGCGCTGTGTCACGGGGCGTTTTTCGGCATTGGCTCGGTGGTTGCTGCCGGGCTGGTTGCGCCGAACAAACGTGCGCAGGCGATTGCCATGATGTTCACCGGCCTGACCCTGGCCAACGTGCTCGGCGTGCCACTCGGCACAGCGCTTGGCCAATACGCTGGCTGGCGCTCGACCTTCTGGGCGGTGTCGGTGATCGGCATTGTCGCCGCGCTGGCGCAGTGGTTGTGGCTGCCGAAACACATCGCGATGGACAAGGCCAATCTCGCCAGCGAATTCAAGGTGCTGGGCAAGGCCAACGTCTTGTTGGCGCTGGGCATGAGCGTGCTGGCCTCGACCAGCCTGTTCAGCGTGTTCACCTATATCGCGCCGATTCTGCAAGACATCACTGGCGTCAGCCCCCACGGCGTGACAGTGATGCTGCTGTTGTTCGGCGTCGGCCTGACAGCGGGCAGCATGCTCGGCGGGCGTCTGGCCGACAGCCGCTTGCTGCCGTCACTGGTCGGCGTGGCACTGGCAGTTGTGGTGATTCTCGCGGCGTTCAGCCAGACCAGCCGCGCGGTGATTCCGGCGGCGATCACCCTGGTGCTGTGGGGAATTTTCGCCTTTGCGCTGTGCCCGATTCTGCAGCTGTTGATCATCGATCAGGCGCATGAAGCGCCGAATCTGGGTTCGACGCTGAACCAGAGCGCGTTCAACCTTGGCAACGCAGCAGGTGCCTGGATCGGCGGGCTGGTGGTTGCCAGCGGCGCGGATCTGGCGGACCTGCCGTGGACCGGGGCGCTGGTTGGCGTGCTGACGGTGCTGACGGCGCTGTTGTTCATTTACCTGCAACGTCGGCGGGCGAGTGCGGTCAATGTGTCTGGCTGATCGTGGTGTGTCGGATAGAGCCCTCACCCTAGCCCTCTCCCAGAGGGAGAGGGGACTGATCGGGGGATGCTTGAGAGCTGCGCCGACCTGACCGTGCTTCGCTGAATCCATGATCGGCAACACCGGCAAGAAAACCGGCTTCTGGCTGGAAGAGTTCGCCGCGCTCGACCCGGTCATCGAGGTCGATGCACCTCGCCAGACACCTCGGTCAGCTCCCTCTCCCTCGGGAGAGGGCTGGGGTGGGGGGATGTTGAGCATGACGCGCCATTCGAATGTGCCCTCAGCCAACCCCGCCCCATCAAACCCCTGCGTCCAACCTCCGGTCGCGCTCCATTCACTCTCCATCCAAAGGACCCCGGATGCTTGAACTCGTCGCCGCTTTCATCTGCCTCACCACCCTCCTGACCTTCGTCAATTTCCGCTTTATCGGCCTGCCGC
>NZ_RAZO01000323.1:0-2123 GCF_004307535.1 Pseudomonas sp. Sample_9 | reverse complement strand
ATCTGCCTCACCACCCTCCTGACCTTCGTCAATTTCCGCTTTATCGGCCTGCCGCCGACCATCGGCGTGATGGTTACCGCCCTGCTGTTCTCACTGCTCCTGCAAGGCCTCAGCGTCCTCGGCTTCCCCGGTCTGGAAGACCGCGTGCAACAACTGATCGGCCAGATCGACTTCGGCGATCTGCTGATGAACTGGATGCTCTCGTTCCTGCTGTTCGCCGGCGCCCTGCACGTCAACTTGAATGACTTGCGCAGCTACCGTTGGCCGATCGGCCTGTTGGCGACCTTCGGCGTGTTGATCGCCACCGTGGTGATCGGCAGCCTCGCCTTCTACATTTTTGCCCTGTTCGGCTGGCACGTGAGTTTCCTCTACTGCCTGTTGTTCGGCGCGCTGATCTCTCCGACCGACCCGATTGCCGTGCTCGGCGTGTTGCGTACCGCCAACGCTTCGAAACCACTGAAAACCACCATCGTCGGCGAATCACTGTTCAACGACGGCACGGCGGTGGTGGTCTTCACTGTGCTGCTGGGCATCGCGCAACTGGGCGAAACCCCGACCGTCAGCGCCACGGCCATGCTCTTCGTCCACGAAGCGATTGGTGGTGTGTTGTTCGGCGGGCTGATCGGTTATCTGGTCTATCGCATGATCAAAAGCGTCGAGCAGCACCAGATTACCGTGATGCTGACCCTGGCCCTGGTGATCGGCGGTTCGGCGATGTCCACCGAACTGCACGTCTCGGCGCCGATTGCGATGGTGGTCGCCGGGCTGATCATCGGTAACCTCGGGCGCAATCTGGCGATGAACGACATGACCCGTCGCTATCTGGACGGTTTCTGGGAGTTGCTCGATGACATGCTCAACGCGCTGCTGTTTGCGCTGATCGGCATGGAGTTGTTGCTGCTGCCGTTCAACTGGCTGCACATGGCCGCTGCAGGTCTGCTGGCGGTGGCGATTCTGCTGTCGCGCCTGCTTACCGTGGCGCCGGCGATCCTGCTGCTGCGTCGCTGGCGCTCAGTGCCGGCTGGCACCATCCGCATCCTCACCTGGGGCGGTTTGCGCGGTGGTGTGTCGGTGGCACTGGCGCTGGCCCTGCCGCTGGGCCCGGAACGCGATCTGCTGCTGAGCATCACCTACATCGTGGTGCTGTCGTCGATCCTGCTGCAGGGCCTGACCATCGGCAAACTGGTCAAGCACGCGACGCGTAATGAGCCGGCCAGCGTGCCTGAGCCAGCCCACCACTGATCATTTCTTGATCGACTGCGGATCGGGCTCAACAGCCTGATCCGCAGATTCCTTCGGCGCACCGCTTTCACTGCGAATCTGCGCATGGCTGATCAGCGCGAAGATAAAGCTGCCGCCGATGATATTTCCTGCCAGCGTCGGCGCAGCGAACACCGCCCAGAAATCACTCCACGGCAACTCTCCGGCAAACACCAGATAGGACACTTCCGCCGATCCGACGACGATGTGGGTGAAATCGCCCAGTGCCATGAAGTAGGTGATGAGGATGATGATCCACATCTTCGCGCTCTCCATGGACGGGATCATCCAGACCATGGTGGCGATCATCCAGCCGGAGACGATGCCCTTGGCGAACATCTGACTGGCGCTGTGCTCCATGACCTTGCGGCCGATTTCGAGGAAGGCGACGTCGGTTTTGCTGTCGAAAATCGGCAGTTCCAGCATCACGTACGCCACCAGAATCGTCCCGCAGAGGTTGCCGACCAATACCACTGTCCACAGACGGATCAGGCGCAGGAAATTCTTCAGCGTCGGCCTGGTCATCACCGGCAGCACGGCGGTCAGGGTGTTTTCGGTGAACAGTTGCTGGCGCGCGAGGATGACCGCGAGGAAACCGGCGCAGTAGCCGAAACTGGCGATCACCTTGAATTCGTCGCCGTCCGGCAGGCGCGAATTGAGCAATCCCATGCCCATCAGCGACAGGCCCATGGTCAACCCTGCCGCCAGCGCCGACCACCACAGCGCGGCAATGCTGCGCTCCAGTTCCTGATCGCCCTGAGTGCGGATGATTTCATGCAGAACGGCCGCGCGCGGCGGCTGGCTCTTTTCGACCTCGTGCTGCTCCTTGGCCGAGAGGTCGGGGGTCTTGTCGCTTGTGGGGG
>NZ_RAZO01000037.1:3926-8179 GCF_004307535.1 Pseudomonas sp. Sample_9 | reverse complement strand
TGTTGCTGCCATTGACCGTGGTGCGCGCGGTGGTGACTTTGTAAGTGCGGCCATCGTTCGCTTGCAGCAGCGTGTCAACATCCAGCACGGCGCCAGGTGTTGCAGTAAAGCTGACGCTGCCGGTAGCCACTTGCGCAGCTTTGCGCGGCTGATTCAGGCGCAGCGCGGCGATGCGTTCCAGCGTCGATTCATCGGCCTTGTCGGGCAGGATCTGTTGGGCAATCCAGTCTAGATAACCGTACAGGCCATAAGCGGCGCCGCCGAGGGTGCGGGCGAGCACTTGCGCATCGGACTGGCGCAGCGAATCGCCGGCCAGGTCGCTTTGGGTGCGCTTGATCAGCACCGGCAGCGAAGGGGTTTCAAACGGCATAGATCACCTGCCAACTGTTATCGGGGTTGATGTCCAGACGTTCACCGTCGGCCAGGGTCAGGACCGTGCGCAGGTTCAGGCGCTGGGCGTCGAGGCGTTCGCTGATGATGTCGATGGCGCTGCAGTGGCCGTCGTCGAGCAGCCATTGCAGGGCTTCGCGGGCATAGAACTCGGCGTCCATTTGCGTCTGCCGGGTCAGCTTGACCCGGCGCAGCAGCCACAGCCGCGAGCCGATGCGATCGTCGGCAACCGTGGGGAAACTGTCGCCCCACCAGCCAAAGCGTTCTTCGTCATCGAGGGCGTCGTCATCGGCGGCGCGACGCCAGGTGAACAGGCTGATCAGGACGGCGCGGGTCAGTGCAGCGTGGAGGTTCTGGCTGATGAACATCACTGGCCTCCTGCCGGCGCGCCGGTCTGACCGTTGCCGGCCTGCACGCCAACATGCACGTGTTTGATCTGGCTGATGCCGCCGGCCAGTTGATCACCGGTGGAAACGATCTTGCCGGTCTGGTTGATCACCGGCGTGTCGAAGTTCACTGCGCTACTGGCGCGGATGTTCAGCGTGACGGTTTCGATGTCGATGATCCGCCCGCGCTTGAAGTGAATTTTGTCGCCCTCGTCGGTGTAGATCGCCACTTCACCGGCAGCGAGTGCTTGCAGGCGATAGCGGCGGTCGGCGATGACCAGGGCGATGGCGTGGGAACGGTCGCCGCCGATGAAGGTGACAACCCCCTCGGCGCCGGCCAGCGGATGGCTGGTGAAGCCGTAGGGTTCGAAGTGTTCGAGGTCGTCGTTCACTTCACCGGCAGTGAGGCGCATTTGCAGCGATTGCAGTTTCGAAGCCGAATTGGCGAGCACGACAGTGCCGCGCGCCAGCAGGCGTGTCAGTAGGCTCATGGGATGTCCTTGAAAAGAGTCGCCCGAATGGAATCAGTGTGGGAGCGAGCCTGCTCGCGAACGCGGCGGGTCAGGCGCTGTGATGTTGAGGCTGGCGACGCTTTCGCGAGCAGGCTCGCTCCCACAGGGTTCGGGGTCAGGCTCAGGTTTTTTTCGGGGGCGTCGGATCAGGATCAAAGGTATGCGGCGGGGCCACTTGCAACGTGGTCACCGATCCCTGCGCCGACAGCGAATAAGTGACCTTGGAGATCAGCATGTCACCATCGAAATCCAGCACCGGATCCTTGACCTTCACCAATGTGTTGTGGCGCCACAAGTCGCCATTGCTTTGCCGCCAGCCCTGCACCTGATAGGTGGTGGTCTGCGCGCGGCCCATGCGGGTCGCGCTTTCCCATAGAGCACGCTGCTGCGCCAACTCAAAGGTCAGTTGCGTGCCTTCATTGATCACCGTGGTGCGCCGCCGTTTGAAACTCAGATCGGCCGCGGTCGACTCGACTTCGCTGACCGCCGCGCCGCTTTTCGCATCCGAGCCTTTTTGCTGGCCGATCACCCGGTACTCGGAGAACACCTGGCTGAAATCCATTGGCGCACTGGCCGACAGGATGTTCTTGCCCAGCTCCAGCGCATCGCTGGCGCGCCCACCGCTACCGGGTTTGGCCAGCACCAACTGGCCCAGCTCGTTGTCGGTGGAAAACACCCGCAGCAGCGAGAGCAATCGGTCGATCGACTGGAATGCCGTTTCACCCGGCACGATGGTGTGTTTGGTCAGGCGTGTGGTTTCGCTGATCTCGTTGACCACTGACAGCCCATATTCGCTCGCCAGATCGCGAACGATAGTCAGCAAGGGTTGTTGCTGCCATTGGCTGGGCAGGTTGCGGGCGGCGCAATCGACCAGATCCTGGGTTTTCGAACTGCCTTCGATGCTCAAGCTGATCTGCCGCCCGTCATAGCGGATCGGTGCTTTGAACACGTAACCGGTGAGCACCAGGTCCTTGCCGATTTTCACTTCGCAGGGGTCGCCGGGTTTGATCCTTTCGTCCACGGCCTGCCCTGGCCATTGCCAGGTGATGTCGAGTTTGAAGGTGCGGAACTGACGCTCCAGATCGGCGGTGATCTCGACGCTTTTCCAGCCGCCGTACTCCATGTCGTTGACCGTCAGCGTGACGTGATTGTCCATCTCGTTCATGGCATCACTCCCGCGAGACTTTCACGTCGTTGGGCGAGAAACCGGGATGGGTAATCCCGTTGCGCTGAGTCACTTCATCGACCCGCGTAGCGTCGCCAAATTGTTTGTAGGCCACGACTACCGCCGGAAAGCTTTCCTGAAACGACTTGCTGACTTGCCGCACGCCGGAGGACGCCACCGCTTTGAGATGAGCCACCAGCGCTTCCTTTACATCGTTGATTGCCTGGTAGTGCGCAGGCCCGGCTTTCGCGAGCATTGGGTCGATGGCGGCAGTCACCGCCGTGCGCAGCGCTTGCATGTCATCGCTGACCGGGACTTCCTGACGGCTGACCGGCGAGGTCGACTGTTGCGCCACCGACGGTGTCGACGCCAGCTTCACCGGCGTGGTCGCCACCGGCATCGACGCGACCCACTGTGCGACTTTGACCAGCACCGTGTCTTGCACCAGATCAGCCATCGCTTGGGCTGCGGCATTGGTGTCCTTGCCAGTGGTGATCTTCGGCGCATCAGCCTTGCGAATCGCTTCGAGTTGCTGCGACACATCGGCAATCACGCCCCGGTAGCCTTCCTTGGCGAACGCTTTGAGCTCCTTGATATCGCCGAGCAAACCCTTGAATTCCGCCGCCACTTCCTTGGGCAGCTCCTTCACGGCTTTGACCAGTTCAGTGATCTGCCGGTACTGCTCGATCAAAGGTTTCAGTTGCTCTTTGATCACCTCGTAAACCCCGGTAAGGCTGTTGCGCAGGTTGGTGATGCCGATCCGCGCAGCCTTGATCAAAGTCATCGCCTGTTCGAATCGCGCCACCGCCGAACCCAGCAGAGTGTCGGCTTTGGCCAGCAGCACTTTCTGCGTGCTGACCGTGGCGGTCGGAAACGGCAGGGGTTGGTCGGGATAGAACTTCAACGCGAACGTCACCAACCCACCGTCCTGGCGGGTGTGAGTCATGTCGCATTCGCCGACCTTGACTTGCAGGCGTCCGAGCCACGGATGCACCAGTTCGCCACGGCCCTGCTCCAGCGCCTTGAGCAGCTTGTCGCGCTGCTCAAGGCAATCAGGGCCGATGATGAGCGCCGTCAGATCGTGGGTCTTGGCCTGCTGGCCGAGGTCCTCGAAAAACGGCAGGTCGCGTTGCGGGTATTCATGCAACTGCCCTTTGCGACCGACCGGGGTTTTCGCCTGGTCGATCCAGAAACCGACACCGCGAAAGGATGCCGGCAATAAACGGTCACGCCAGTTCATTGGGAACCTCCCATCGACAGCGAGCGATAGCCGATGCGCGAAGACACGGCCAGGCCCGGTTGATTGGTTTGCGGTTGTTCGGTGCGCAGGCCTGCCGGTGCATTTTCGAAGCGCACGGTCAGGCCGCCTTCAAGTTGCGTACGGTTGTTTGCGGCGCTTTGCTGGATCAGCGCGCTGGAGGTTTGCGGCAACGAACCGCTTTGCAGTGTACCGTTGCCAGCAGGTCCCGGGCTGGCAGCGAAGAACGCCGGCGCCAGCTCACCCTTGCCTTCGGCATTGGTCTGGCGTTGCGCTTCAGTGAGAGTTTCAACCTTGCCGGTAACCTTGGCGATCAGTCCGGCGAAGCCACCGTCGAACAACTCCTTGATCGGCGCGATGACGGTTTGCAGCTTTTGCCACAACTCGCCGAACCACTCGGTGATCGGCCCCCAACTCTCGATGATCTGATCCAGCGGTTTCCATTCGAACAGGCTGTGGAGAAAGTCCGCGACCGGCGCGGACAGCGCCAACACAACGCCCCAGAGCGCCGAAAAGACTTCACCGATCGGCTGCCAATACTG
>NZ_RAZO01000037.1:0-3826 GCF_004307535.1 Pseudomonas sp. Sample_9 | reverse complement strand
ATCATCTGCATCGGCGAGAAATCGAACAGGTTTCTGAGAAACGCCATCACCGGCACACTCAAGGCCTTGAGCAATTCCCAGATCGCCGAGAACAGGCCGGTCAGCGGCCCCCAGTTTTCAATGATCATCCCCGCAGGCGACCACGAGAAAACCGACTTGAAGAAGTCGATCACTGGCGCCGTCACGACCGTGACCTTGTCCCAGATAGCCGAGAAAAATCCCGTGACCGGTTCCCACAGCGCAGCCAGTGCCGCCAGCGGTCGCCAGTCAAGTACCGAGCGCAACGTCGCCATCGCACTCGCCCCGGCGTTTTTCACGCCTTCCCACATCCCGGTGAAGAACGCGCTGATCGGTGTCCAGTTGGCCACGATCAAACCGGCCGCCACGGCAATGCCCATGGCGATCAGCATGATCGGGTTGGTCTTGAGCACCATGCTCATGACATCCATCACCTGGGTCATACCGGTGACGGCGGTTTGCATGGCGGAGAAGGCAATCGCCCCCGCCGCCAGGCCATCGACCAGTTTCGGGTTGTCGGCAAGCAGGCTGCCGACCTGCGTCAGCATCGGCTCAAGCCCGACCACCAAAGCCCCCACCGCCGGCACCAGCGCAGCGTCCACCGCCGCCGAAACCTTCTGCATCGACGCGCTGAACACGTTCATGTTCTGCGTGGCTGCAGTTGGCGCGGCGGGCAGGTCGACGGTTTTCGCCGTGGCGCTGACCTCGCTCAATTTGCCCTGGAACGCCGCCGCCGACTTGACCCCTTCCACGAACGGCGTGATGACGCTGCCGCCGTTGAACAGACCGCTGACGTCCAGCTTGCCGAGGCCGGTCTGCTCGAGATTGTTTCTAAAACTCTCAACCTTCATGCGCAGGGCGCCCAGTTTGGGCGAGAGTTCATCGATGCCGGTGATCAGCACCGGTTTCGGGGTTTTCTTCTCTTCGTCTGCCATCACTGCACCTGCTGCATCGCATTGATCCGTTGCGCGTGCTCCAGCGATTCGCGGAGCACATCCAGTGGCCTGGCCATCATCTGTTCGGGGTCAACCTTCCAGAACCAGGCCAAGTCATAGGCGACGGCGATCAGGTCGGTGATGGCGCCGACGCCGCACTCATGAAAAAACTCGCAACGGCCCAGCTCAGCGCATTGAGGTCAGCCAGATCGAGCTGGTTGACCGACGACGGCGGAATGCCCGCGCACACGGCGATGTATTTGGCCGCCACGTCCATGTCGAGGCTGACTTCTTCGCTCTTGTCGATCTTGTACGGCAGCGCCTTGATCGCTCGCACTTCCTGCACCGTCGGACGGCGCAGAACGATTTCGGTCAGAGGCTCGCCGTGGGCTTCGATTGCTACTTGAAGCTTCACGGCGCTGCTCATTGCCAGGTCCCCTTGATGCCTTCGAATTTCAGTTCGATGGTGGCGTCGTCGCCCTTGGAGACTGGCTCCTCGACCAGATAGGCGCCGGCCAGCACGTAGACTTTGCCGTTGCTGAACTCGCAGGTGACGGTGATATCGGTGCCTTCGATCAGCTTCTTCAGCGGAAAGTCAGCGGTGTGCAGCGCGGTCACTTTGAACGACGGTGCGATGTCGGTTTCCTTGTAGAAACCGGGCACGACGGTTTCACGTTTGACGGCCATCAGCGGGGCTTCGCAGCCGCCATTGATGGTCAGTTGTGCGCCGTCGACCTTGACGTAGCAGGTGCCTGCAATCAGTTGACCCATGGTATTTCTCCCTTCAAATAAAAAGCCCACGCGAGGTGGGCTGAATGCTTAATGCCGACCGCGCGGATCAGGCCGCGTCGTCGTACTGCAGACGGAACTGGTTGAGCAGTGCGAACACGCGCAAGCCATTGATGTAATCCGGCGGGAACAGCACGTTCACGCGGCTCGGGTCCTGCACGTCGCGCTCGACAATCAGGTGCTCGGCAAACAGCTCGGCGTTCTCCACATGACCTTCCAGCTCAAGCTTGGCGTACTGCGCGATCAGCTCGCCGCGAATGGTCGCTGGCGTGACGATCGGCTGGCCGGCGCCGAAACGGGTGCCGTCGGAGGCCAGTTTGTGGCGGCCGTATTTGCTGGTGATCACACTTTGCAGACGACGCACGATGAACGCCGACTGGTGCATGGTTTCGCTGTCCAGATAGGAGTTGTCGGCCTGGCCGTAAGCGTTCTTCTGGTAGGTGGTGATCGAGCGCTGGATGCGCACGTAACCGCCTTCGTAGTAGGCGGTGGCAATGCCGTAGTTGAGCAGCGACTGACGCTCGGTCAGGGTGAAACGTTCGCTTGCCGGCGCCGGGTCAACGCCCGGCAGGCTGCCGCTTTGTGTCGGACGGCTGGCATCGGCGGAGATGAACACCGCCGTGCGTGCAGCCAGCGCGGCGGCCTGTACCCAAAACGGTTGCGGTACGCCCGGCTCCAGCGCCTGGATGGTCATGTGCTGATCGTTGCGGGCCTGGCCTGCGGCGACCAGAGTGCCGACCGTGCCGCGCTTGGCGCTGTAGACGTGACCGAACAGTTGCTTGGCCCACGACCAGCGCCCGGTGCTGTCATCCATGACCGCTTGCCAGGTGTTGAGAGTGGCCAGATCGGACCACGGCAGCGCGATGAATTCGAAAGGCTCATCGCCCAATGCTGCGACGGCAGCGATCTGATCCGGTACACCGGCGCCGCCGGTCATGGCGGTGATTGCGCTGGTCAGACCGGCCGGAGTTTCTTCGCCGTTGCTCTTGCCCAGGCGATTGAATTGCAGGCTGATGTCGTTGCCGCTGTCGCCGGTCCATTTGGCGTTCAGGGTGACAATACCTTCAGCAGCGGCAGCACTGACCGGCAGGTCCGCAGTGGCGTTGATTTTCTGCGCCAGTGCGGTGGCCGCTTGAGCGGCGGTGGCGCCGTTGACCACGGTGGCCTGCACACGCACGCCGCCGACATACAGGTTGAGCATGCCCGCCTGAGTCGCGGTGCCGGTCAGGGTCAACACGCCTTTGGCGATAGCGCCTTCAGTGTTGTGCAGAGGCAGGCACCAGATCTCGCCGATCGGGTCGGCCTTGCGGAAAGTCTCGTACATCGAAGCGAGCATCGAGCCTTGGCCGCCGATGCTTTTCGCCAGCGCCACGCTGGAAACCAGCACCAGTTTGCCGACTTCAGTCGGGGCAATATTGTCGTTGACCTGAGCAACGATCAAACGGCGCATGGCCGAGGTCGCGCTGTTGGCGGCCGAGTTGTCCATTTCGGCATAGAACAGCGGCACACGAATGTCCGCCGGGATGTTGCTGAATCCGATTGCCATTATTTGGCTCCCTGTGGTTTAGCCGCTTTTGCGGTTTTGAATGTGATGTCGCCGTCGGCCAGACGCCGGCGCCACCAGGCGCTATCCAGCACGTCACGGCCTGCAGCCGGCAACAGGTCGCCCGCCTCCGGGTCAGGTACGACGCGGCCAGCGGCCGGCACTACGGTGATGCGGTTGCTCATGGGGTTACATCTCCAGAGAAAGTCATTTCCACCCGGCCATCCGGGCCCGGGCGTTGCAGGTTGGGGTCAGCCGGATCGATCGCATCGACCCGCACCGTCATCCCGGTAAAGGACGACAAAGCGTCCAGTTCGCGCTCGTGCCAACTCTCCGCAGGCTGACTTGGCAGATTGCGGCCGAGCTGGAACTCGGCATAAAAGCGCAGCCGATAGAACAGGCGGCTGCTGTTGATCGAGACCAGCTCACCGCCGTCATAAACGATGGCGCTGTAAGTGGAATCAGGTTTGAAACCGACCAGTGCGCGCCACAGTTCGGCGCGCAGGTCGTGCAACAGATCCAGCGCTTTTGTAGCGTCGGT
>NZ_RAZO01000177.1:0-8185 GCF_004307535.1 Pseudomonas sp. Sample_9 | reverse complement strand
CGGCAGCCACCGCGCCGGCACCGACACGATCAGCACCATCGGCAGCCACCGCGCCCGCGCCGACGCGATCAGCACCATCGGCAGCCACTGCGCCCGCGCCGACACGATCAGCGCCATCGGCAGCCACTGCGCCCGCGCCGACACGATCAGCGCCATCGGCAGCCACTGCGCCGGCACCGACACGATCAGCGCCATCGGCAGCCACTGCGCCGGCACCAACATGATCAGCCCCATCCGAAGCCAACGCCTGCGGTTGCGCCGCCAAGACATTCGGCACCACAAGGCTGGCCGCTACCGCAAGAAGCACGCCTGACAACAACTTGTATTTCATGGTTTTCTCCACGACCCGTTGCCAAACAGCGATCAATCGCGCGCGATGCATACAGACGCCACGACTCACTGGCTTGGGTTTTACCTGGTTGGCGAAAGGCACGGGCACACCGAACGGCGTGCGGGTGTCGAGATAATTTTGATCGAACCGATTGAGTATAGGATCGGCCTCGGGAACTGCCACGGCGGGGAGATCGGCGGACAAAAAAGACTAAGCCCGCATTGCGCGGGCTTCGTTGTGTGGAGCTGTTTACATTTTTGCCAGCGCCTGAGCCAGGTCGGCGTGCAAGTCTTCAACGTCCTCAACCCCAACTGACAACCGCACTGATCAGAGCCTTCAGCCACGACGTAGTTGAATAATTCGCCAATCAACCACAGGCGTTCGACTCACTGGCTCGGCTCAAGCTAATTGGTGAGTGCAGGTCGAAGGCCGGAAAAGTTTGGGATTGAAGCCCGAAAGGGTGAAACGGGCCGGCTGTTTGGCCTGGCTCAACGCGCACCGCGAAAGTCCGGCCCGCAGGGAACGTCAGATGGCAGGATCGGCAGTAAGCCATCACTGATCGCATGCGACCATTGCAACGATGGCCTCAGCGACTTGAAGCACGAAGCTTGACACCTGTTTCCGGTCCCGCTGGCCGCTGAGATTAAACGCCTTCAATCGGGTGAGTGACCTTCCATTTTTCGGCAAAAGCTTTGCCTTGCTCGATTTGTTCGGGTGTCATTTTTTTAGAATATTCTTCTAATCTTTCCCGATCATACTCTTTATCAGACTCATCATTATCTAAGCCTGCTAAAAGCAACGTGAGGCCATAAGCCTTCACCATATCAAATGGAAAGCCATAGTAATTTGGATTACTTGCATGCTCTCGAGCAAGCAAACCGATACCATTGCTGTCACCCACCTTCGCAGATTCCTCTAGCCAATATCGGGAAATTGATAGATCTCCGTTATATTCATAAATAGAGGCTGCATAGGCAATCATTGCTTTTGGATAGCCATTTTCAGCCGCTCGCTTATACCACTTGTTGATTTCCTTGCGGCGCTGCCCAAACCACCAAAAAAATCCATCACCAGCTGAATAACTCTCGGCAAGCTGATATTGTGCGAATGGGTACCCTCCCTCTGCTGATTTAATCAGCATATTAAAGTCAGAATTGTCTACGTATAACAAATAGGCAGCTTCCATGTCACCGGAAGCAATTTTTTCTCGCGCAATCTTCTCAAATTCCAATTTCCACTCGCGCTGAGTTTTATCTCCCTTCGGGCAGTTCTCAACGATGGTGCATAATTTATCTCCATCATCAAGAGCTAGACGAAGTAGGGAGTTAAAATTTCCTTGATTTGCAGAATGTACTAGCCATTCGCGCGTATCTTCCACCCTGTGGTTTTTTGCATAACGAAGCTCATCCTGTAGATGAAACCACTCTCCTACAACATCCGACTTGGCTACCCAATCATTTAGTTCGCCTAGTTGTTGCAAATCATTTGAGGCAAATTTCTCCATTAAAGTTTTTTTGTACTCTTGATCCCACTCACCTCGGCTTTTTTCCCCTTTGGGACAAAATGAAGCGATAACACACAGCTTGACGTTGTGAGATAACTGATATAGGGAGAATAAATTTCCTTGATTAGCAGAAGCCACGAACCACTTTACAGATTCTTTCGAGTCTAGCGCTTTACTAAGTTCCATTTGGCGAAGTTGTTGCGCCAGATAAAATTGTGCTTCTGCATCGCCAGCCTCGGCGGCAATGCGCAATTCACGCTCTGCGTTTTTCTCTTGCTTATATAGTGAAATGCCGCGTTCCTTGGCTGCCTGCTGCTCCTGTGAAAGCACTGCCGATGCGGTGGCTGAGTTAAATAAAAAAAGTAAACTTAAAATCGATTTGATTAGATTTTTATAATGATTCATTTTCTTCCCTGTGTAGTTAACAAGCGAGCGCCGTATTCCATATGCTGTTTGACACCAAGCTGCGAAATGAGGTGGGCGAATGTTGCGACACTTGTGTTGTCGAGTTTGCGCAGCAGCACAGAGCTCTTCATTCGGCAGACTTGATGCCATTTTCAAAAAGACTTGTATGACAATAAAAACGAAAGATCGAAAGGCCACAGGGTGGGTTCCCCGTGTGGCGAGGGTATTTATCCCCGTTGGGCTGCGATGCAGCCCCCTTCAAAGAGTCACATCTTAGCCAAAGCCTGCGCCAAATCTTCCCGCAGATCCTCAACATCCTCAACCCCCACCGACAACCGCACCAGCCCATCACCAATCCCCAGCTTTGCGCGGGTTTCCGGTGGAATCGTCGCGTGGGTCATGATCGCAGGGTGCTCGATCAGGCTTTCCACACCGCCCAGACTTTCCGCCAATGCGAAGATCTGTACGTTTTCCAAGAAGCGCCGTGCGCCGGCCAGGTCGCTGTTCAGATCAACAGAAATCATCCCGCCAAAACCACGCATCTGCCGCTTGGCCAGTTCGTGCTGCGGGTGCGACTCAAGGCCTGGATAGTAGACGCGCTTGACCTGCGGCTGCTGCTCGAGCCACTGCGCCAGGTCCAGGGCGTTGCTGCAATGGCGCTCCATGCGCAGCGCCAGGGTCTTCACCCCGCGCAAGGTCAGGAACGCATCGAACGGCCCGGAAATCGCGCCGACGGCGTTCTGCAGGAAACCGAGTTTTTCCGCCAGTTCGGCGTTCTGCCCGACCACGGCAATGCCGCCGATCACGTCAGAGTGGCCGTTGAGGTATTTGGTGGTCGAGTGCAGGACGATGTCGAAACCCAACTCCAGCGGGCGCTGGATGTATGGGCTGGCGAAAGTGTTGTCGGCCACGCAGATGATCCCGCGCGCGCGGCAGATGCGTGCAATCGCGGCCAGATCCGACAAGCTCAGCAGTGGGTTGGTCGGCGTTTCGACCATGACCATGCGCGTGTCGTCCTGCAGCGAGGCTTCGAACGCCGACAGATCGGTCAGGTCGACGAAGCTGAAACGATGCCCGGCGCTGCGCTGACGAACCTTGTCGAACAGGCGGAATGTGCCGCCGTACAGGTCATTGCCGGAAACGATGTGCGAGCCGGCATCGAGCAGTTCCAGCACAGTGGAAATCGCCGCCAGGCCTGAGGCGAAGGCGAAGGCGCGAGTGCCGCCTTCGAGATCGGCGACGCAGCGTTCCAGGGCAAAGCGCGTCGGGTTGTGTGAACGGCCGTAGTCGAAACCCTTGTGCACACCGGGGCTGTCTTGCAGGTAAGTGGAGTTGGCATAGATCGGCGGCATCAGCGCGCCGGTGGTCGGGTCCGGTTCTTGCCCGGCGTGGATCACCCGGGTGGCGAAGCCTTGGGATTTATCGTCGTGCTGACTCATGCAAGGGATCTCCGTAATTGGTTGAGCATGTCGGTGCGGGTGATCAGGCCATGGAAGCCGGAGGCGTCGGCGATGATCGCGACGAGGCCACGGCTGAGCACCGATTCCAGCTCGGCCAGGCTCGCGGCCGGGGCGAGGGTTTGCAGTTTGTCGGTCATCACGCTGGACACCGACTGGCTGAAACGTGCGGCATCTTCGTGGACGCCAAGGAGGATGTCGGACTCGTCGATCACGCCCACCAGTTGCTTGCCTTCGACCAGCACCGGCAGTTGCGAAACGTCCGCCAGACGCATGCGTTGGAAGGCCGTGAGCAGGGTGTCGTCCGGGCCGACGCTGATCACCCGGCCGTCCTCGAAACGCCGTGCAATCAAATCGCGCAGATCGCCGTAGCCCTTGCGCTGCAACAGGCCCTGATCGGTCATCCACTGGTCGTTGTAGACCTTCGACAGGTAACGCGTGCCGGTGTCGCAGACGAAGCTGACCACGCGTTTCGGCTCGGTCTGTTCGCGGCAATAACGCAGCGCGGCGGCGAACAGGGTGCCGGTCGATGAGCCGCCGAGAATGCCCTCGGCCTTGAGCAACTGGCGCGCGTGATCGAAGCTTTCTGCATCGCTGATCGAATAGGCGTGGCGCACGCTGGACAGGTCAGTGATCGACGGAATGAAGTCTTCGCCGATACCCTCGACCGCCCACGAGCCGGGCGTCGGCAAGGTGCCGTCGCGGCTGTATTGCGCCATCACCGAGCCGATCGGGTCGGCGAGGACCATTTCCAGATTCGGTTGCACACGTTTGAAGAAACGACTCAATCCGGTCAGCGTGCCGGCCGAACCGACGCCGACGACGATGGCGTCCAGGTCATGTTCGGTCTGCGCCCAGATCTCTGGGGCGGTGCTGCATTCATGGGCCAGCGGGTTGGCGGGATTGTTGAATTGGTCGGCGAAAAACGCGCCGGGAATGTCCTTGGCCAAACGCGCGGCGACGTCCTGGTAATACTCGGGATGGCCCTTGCCGACATCGGAGCGGGTGATGTGCACTTCGGCGCCCATGGCCTTCAAGTGCAGGACTTTCTCGGTGGACATCTTGTCCGGGACCACCAGCACCACACGATAGCCTTTGGCGCGGCCGACCAGCGCCAGACCCAGACCGGTATTGCCGGCAGTGGCCTCGACAATCGTCCCGCCCGGTTGCAGGCGACCGTCACGTTCAGCAGCGTCGATCATCGCCAGACCGATACGGTCCTTGATCGAGCCGCCGGGGTTCTGCGATTCGAGTTTGAGAAACAGCGTGCAGGGTCCGGTATCGAAGCGGGTGACCTGAACCAGCGGAGTATTGCCTATCAGCCCAAGCACGGCAGGGCGTGATTCCTTCGACATTTCTTCACCTCTTTATGGTGTTGATCGCGTTCCGATCGCGGGGAAAAGACTCGCGTGCAAATTAGGCGCAGACATCTTCTCTCGCAACCTTTAATCCTTGGAAAATCCAGCCATTTGGATCTAACGATAGAACGAAAACCGGCTTGTTGCCCTGAGACGTTCTGATCGTTCCCACGCTCCGCGTAGGAATGCAGGCGGGGACGCCCTGCGTCCCTATGGGCTGAAGATCGCAGCCTTCGGCAGCTCCTACAGGGGCTTCTGTGCATGAGTAGAACTTGTGATGATCTAGAATAAATTGAGTTTGTTTCATCAAGCCTCGTTCCCGAGAATACCCGCCATCGAATAAGCATCTGGAGTTGTTTGTCATGGCACTGGCCCATTCCCTTGGATTTCCGCGCATCGGTCGCGACCGCGAACTGAAGAAAGCGCAAGAGGCGTTCTGCAAAGGAGAACAGAACGAGGCGGGCCTGCGTGACGTCGGGCGTGAGCTGCGCAAGGTCCATTGGGACTTGCAGAAAAACGCCGGCATCGACTTGCTGCCGGTCGGCGATTTCGCCTGGTACGACCAGGTGCTGACCCACTCGCTGATGTTCGGCGTGATCCCCGAGCGCTTCCGCCCGCATGACGGCAAAGCCACGCTGCAGACCCTGTTCAGCATGGCCCGAGGCAACAGCGGCGACGGCCACGGCCAAGAGATGTCCAAGTGGTTCGATACCGACTATGACTACCGCGCACCGGAATTCAGCGCCGACCAGCAATTCCAGCTCGCTTGGGAGCAGCTGTTCGAAGAAACCGCAGAGGCCCGTGCGCTGGGGCACAACGTCAAACCGGTGATCATTGGCCCGTTGACCTACCTGTGGCTCGGCAAAACCAAAGGCGCCGACTTCGACAAGCTCGATTTGCTTGATCGCCTGCTGCCGCTGTACGGCCAGATCTTCGCGCGACTGGCGGCGTTGGGTGTGGAGTGGGTGCAGATCGATGAGCCGATTCTGGTGCTCGATCTGCCGCAGGACTGGAAGAATGCTTTCGAACGCGCCTACAACCAGATCCAGCGCGATCCGCTGAAAAAACTGCTCGCCACATACTTCGGTGGTCTCGGAGAAAACCTCGGTCTGGCGGCGAACCTGCCGGTCGATGGCCTGCACATCGATCTGGTGCGCGCGGCGGATCAATACCCGACCATTCTGGATCGTCTGCCGGCCTATAAAGTGCTGTCGCTGGGTGTGGTCAACGGTCGTAACGTCTGGCGCTGCGATCTGCAAAACGCGCTGGCGACGCTGCGCCATGCTCATGAGCGTTTGGGCGATCGCTTGTGGGTGGCGCCGTCCTGCTCGTTGCTGCACAGCCCGGAGGAGTTGAGCCGGCAAGACCACCTCGATGCGGAACTGAAAAGCTGGCTGGCGTTCGCCGTACAGAAATGCGAGGAGGTGGCCGTGCTCGCCAGGACGGTCAGCGAGCCGCAAGCGTTGCGTGCGTAGCGCTTCGCAGGACTGAGCCTGCACAGTTCGCGTTTTACTCGGCACTCACGGCAACACACAAATCCTTTGTGGGAGCGAGCCTGCTCGCGAAAGCAGTCTGTCAGCCACCCATGCATCAAGCAAGGAAGCGCAATATCGGCGCACCATCGAACGGGTCCGTCAGATAGTGCGCCCTGACCCCGAAAGTCGTCTGTAAACGCTCCGGCGTCAGCACTCGCAGCGGCTCGCCCAATGCCACCAGACGCCCGCGCTCCAGCACCGCCAGGCGATCGCATTTGAGCGCCTGATTGAGATCGTGCAAGGCGATCAGCGTGGTCACCGGCAGTGCGCGCACCACTTGCAGAATGCTCAACTGATGCTGGATATCGAGGTGATTCGCCGGCTCGTCGAGCAGCAGGATCTGCGGGCGCTGCGCCAGTGCGCGGGCGATGTGCACGCGTTGGCGTTCCCCGCCGGAGAGGCTGCGCCAGAGGCGGTTGCGCAGGTGCACGGCGTCGACGTCGACCAGCGCTTGCTCGACGATGGCGTCATCGGCGGGCGACCACGGTTGCAGCGCCGATAACCACGGCGTGCGCCCCAGCGCCACCGCGTCGAACACGCGAATGCCATCGTCGGTGTCGGCCTGTTGCTCAACCACTGCGAGTGTCTGCGCGATGCTGCGCCGCGACATTTTGCCCAGCGCCTGACCGTCGAGCTGCACATGGCCCACGCTCGGGTCACGCAGTCCGGCCAGCAATTTGAGCAACGTGGATTTCCCCGAACCGTTCGGCCCGACAATGCCCAAAGTTTCGCCGCGCTGCACATCGAGACTGACACCATTGAGCAACTCGGCGCCGCGCACTTTGAAGCCCACACCCGCACAACTCAGAACCGTGTTCATCGTGCCGATCTCCGGCCTACCAGAATCAGCGCGAACACCGGCGCGCCGACCAGTGCGGTGATCACGCCGACCGGAATCACCTGACCCTTTATCAGGGTGCGCGACAGCACATCGGCGGCGATCAGAAACACCGCGCCGCCCAGCGCACTGGCCGGCAGCAGACGCGCATGACCGGTGCCGAGCAACAACCGCGCTGCGTGGGGAATCACCAGCCCGACAAAACCGATCGAGCCGACGATCGATACCATCACCGCCGTTACCAGCGCGGCGCAGCCGATCAACAGAATCTGCACGCGGCGCACGGCAATGCCGAGGGATGCCGCCGAATCCGCGCCAAAGGTGAACGCATCCAGTGCTCGCCGGTGCCACAGACAAACGACCAATCCCAATACAGCCACAGGTACTGCCAGCCACACCGACGGCCAGCGCACGCCGCCGAGATTGCCGAGCAGCCAGAACATGATCCCGCGCGCCTGTTCCGAACTGGCCGAGCGGGTGATCAGAAACGCGGTGAGGGCATTGAACAATTGCGAGCCGGCGATCCCGGCGAGAATGATCTGCCCGGTGCCGCTGGCCGAGCCGCTGACTCGCGCCAACAGAATCACCAGTACGAACGCTGTCACCGCACCGGCAAAGGCACCGACCGACAATGAAATCGCCCCGGCACCGACGCCGAGGAGGGCGACCATCACCGCGCCGGTCGAGGCGCCTGCAGAAATACCCAGCAGATACGGATCGGCCAACGGATTGCGCAGCAGCGATTGCAGGATCACCC
>NZ_RAZO01000125.1:0-1068 GCF_004307535.1 Pseudomonas sp. Sample_9 | reverse complement strand
GGCGCGTGCCGCCGTCGAACTGGTGATATTCCAGCTGCGTCAGCACGCGAAAGCCCTGAGCGTTGCCTTCGAAGTTGAGAAAGTCACCGCGCTCGGCGTCGCTCATGCCGTCCAGCCAGCCGCGCCCGGCAGCTTGTTGGAACCAGTGGCGAATGGCGTCTTCGCCGGAATGGCCGAACGGCGGGTTGCCGATGTCATGAGCCAGGCAGGCCGATTGCACCACCATGCCCAGGTCTGCCGGGTCGCACCATTCCGGCAGCGCACTGCGCAAGGTTTCGCCGACACGCATGCCCAGCGAGCGGCCGACGCAGCTGACTTCCAGCGAGTGGGTCAGGCGGGTGTGGATGTGATCGTTGCTGGTGACCGGGTGCACTTGAGTCTTGCGCCCGAGGCGGCGGAAGGCACCGGAGAAAATGATGCGGTCATGGTCTTTGTGAAAAGGGCTGCGGCCGAGTTCTTGCGGGCTGTGCAGCGGCTTGCCGAGGCGTTCGCGGTTGAGCAGGGTAGGCCAATCCAAGGCTGATTCTCTCCGTCAGGTGACTGATTGCACTAGCTTCCCGGTTCGGCCCTGCGCCTGCAAGCGGAACTACAGGCCTGCGGCATCGATATCGATCAACAACAGCCGTTCACCGTTATCGAAAAACTGTCCGGCAGTCAGGCAATACTGGTTGCTGGTGGCATCGCGATAGGTGCTCGACAGGGTCAGACGGCGTTCTTCCCAGCCTTCGGCCAGCAGATGATAGAAGTATGGTCGCCACGACCAGTTGTGCCCCAGATAGCGATCATCGGCGAACCAGCCGTCATGACGCCATTCGAGGTTGGGCGTCAGTTGCGTGCCGTGGCGATCGCACTGGTAAAAGCGCAGCAGCCAGGGAAACGCCTGCAATTGCGGCAATGCACTGAGCGGGGCGCGGGCCTGCGCCCATTGCTGCAGAATCGCCATCAGCTCGCTGAGCTGCTGACGCATTTGCATCAACCGCCCGCGCTCGCTGAGTTTCTGCTTCACGTAGCGTTGCCTGAGTTGGGCGAAATGCGCGACGAATGCGTCTGTAGCGAAGAATTCTTCCT
>NZ_RAZO01000144.1:0-8219 GCF_004307535.1 Pseudomonas sp. Sample_9 | reverse complement strand
ACCTGCCCCCCGCCGCCACTGGCCTTGGCCGTCGCCGCCTTCATCCGGTCGGCGCCGCTCTTGGCCTTGATCACCTTCAAGCGCTTGGGTCGTGGCTTGGCCAGTTGCAGCGTGGCGACGGCCAACAATTCGTCCTCCACTACTTCAACGTCATCGGCGGCCAATTCGCCCCGTCGTGCCGGGCCGTACGCGCTCTGCCGAGGCTTCGGTGCGGCGTTATCCACAGTGGCCAGAAACGGCAGCTTCACCTTCAAGCGGCGTCGCTGGCCGCGCGGCAACGCTTGCAGGACCAGCGCCGACCCGTCATTGATCGATTCGACCTGCGCCAGACCCACTACCAGCGGCCAGCCCAGACCTTCCGCCAGCAGGAACGGCAACATCCCCGAACCTTCGCCGGTTTCCGCCTGACTGCCGGTCAGCACTACTTGCGCCCCGGCATCGCGCAGGTATGCGGTCAGCGCCGGCAAGGCATCGGCGCCAGCGGGTTGTTCCAGCACATGCAGCTGTTCCAGGCCCATGCCCAGATAGGCACGCAGGGCCGGTTCGGCAACATCACCGGCGTGCAGCACTTGCAGGTTATCCCCAGCCAGTTGCAGGCCCAGTTCCACCGCGCGCGCATCCTGATCGGCGCGCCGTGGCCGACCTGAGGTCGGGTGAGCGCCAATCGAGACCAGACTGATAACGTTCGTGTTCATAGGGTTTCCTTAAGCCGCATCGCGCTTGGCTTCGTTGCGGTAAGTCGCGACCGCTTCGATCAACGCTTGCAGAATCTCTGCGCTTTCGCCGATTACCGAGAGGTCGGCACGCTTGATCATGTCGCACCCCGGATCGAGGTTGATCGCTACAACCTTGTCGCAAGCGCCAATGCCTTGCAGGTGCTGAATCGCGCCAGAGATACCCACAGCCACATAGACCCGCGCAGTGACCCAGGTGCCGGACGCGCCAACCTGGCGATCCCGGGCCATGAAGCCATCGTCCACCGCAACCCGCGAAGCGCCTTCGGTGGCGCCGAGGGCCGCCGCTGTTTCGTGAAACAGCTGCCAATCCTTGACCCCGTTGCCGCCGGAGAAAATGAATTCCGCTTCGGCCATCGGAATCGCTGCCGGATCCACCGCCACGGCACCAAGATCTTCGATTCGCGACAAGCTGCGCGCAACGCTTGTGGATAACTCCACTGGCAACGCTTCGTGACGGGTTTCGCTGACCGGTTCTGCGCATTCGGCAGCGGCGAGAATCAACCGCGCCACTGGACGCGCCAGGTCTTGCAATCCGGCCCCGGCGCGGCCGATGCATTCTTGATCCTTGACCTGCCAGACCCGCGTGGCCGGGCGCTCGCCCAAGGCTGCAGCAAAGCGCCGGCCGAGTTCGCCGCCACCGCTGCGGCTGTCCGGCAGCAACCAGTGACGCGGGTTGAATTGGTTATCCACAGCGCGCAAACCCTGCACCCGTTGTTCCGGTGCATAACCGCTGAATTCCTCGCCTTCAAGCACCAGCAGGCGATCGACGCCAGCAGTTTCGAAAGCGCTTTCCTTGTGCTCGCCGAACACCACGGCGAGCACTGCACCATCGGTGCCGGCCAGTTGGTGAGCGAGGCCGAGCAGATCGCGGTCGTGGCTGCTCAGGCGACCGCCGACCATATCCGGCACCACGCTGATGTAGAACGCCGGAGCCGATACCTGATGCAGCGGCAACTGCACTTCAACAGCAGCCGAGCGTTTGACCGTCCCACCCTGCTGCGCGCCGCTGCGGTCGATCCGTTTGATGCCGTTGGGGCCGATAAAACCCATGCCGTGCAGATTCTTGCGGATGACGCCATTGGGCCCCATCCAGCTGTGCTGCGCCGGTTGCATCGCCGCGTGCAGCGGGTGCAAACGGTTACGGGCAATCCATTCGGCGCGCGGGTCGCGGCGGATAATGTCGCTCATCAGTGCACCTCCGCAGGTTCACGTTTGGCCGGCGTAGCAGGCTTGCTTGGCGCGGCGTCCTCAAGCAACGCGTCGGCGACCAGTTCGGCGATGTCCTTGATCAGCGGACGCGGTTCGACCACGCCTTCGAGCATCGCCGTGCACTGTGGACAACCCACCGCCACCAGTTCGGCGCCGGTTTCGCGGATGTCTTCCATGCGCATGTCGGGGATGCGCTGCTTGCCCGGAATGTCAGTGATCGGCGCGCCGCCGCCACCGCCGCAGCAGCGCGAGCGGAAGCCAGAACGCTGCATCTCTTTGACTTCAATGCCGAGGGCACGCAGCACTTCGCGCGGCGCTTCGTACTCGCCGTTGTAGCGGCCCAGGTAGCATGGATCGTGATAAGTCACGCTGTTGCCTTTGTGCTGACCGAGGTTGAGCGCGCCGGCCTGAATGATCTCGGCCATGTAGGTGCTGTGGTGCTGCACCAGATAGTTGCCGTCGAAGGCGCCGTACTCGTTTTTCAGCACATGGAAACTGTGCGGATCGCAGGTGACGATGCGGTTGAAGCTGTATTTGGCCAACGTCTGGATGTTGCGTTTGGCCAGCAACTGGAACGTCGCTTCGTCGCCGAGACGCCGCGCCACATCGCCGCTGTCACGTTCTTCAAGGCCGAGCACGGCGAAGTCGATGTTGGCCGCTTTCAGCACTTTGACGAACGCGCGCAGGGTGCGCTGGTTGCGCATGTCGAAGGCGCCGTCGCCGACCCAGAACAGCACGTCGGTGGATTTCTTCTCACTGAGCAGATTGAGGTTCAGATCCGCCGCCCAGTTCATCCGCCCGCCCGGGGCGAAACCGCCAGGGTTGTCGGTTGCAATAAGGTTCTCGAGAACTTCGGCACCCTTGTTCGGCGTCGCACCTTTTTCCAGGGTCAGATGCCGGCGCATGTCGACGATCGCATCGACGTGCTCGATCATCATCGGGCACTCCTCGACGCAGGCACGGCAGGTGGTGCACGACCACAGGGTTTCGGCGTCGACCAGACCGTTGACGATCGGTTGATGCGGATTGCCGCCATGCTCGCCGATCGGTTTGCCTGGATACGGGCTGCCGGCGAACTTGGCGTCAGTGCCGCCGGCGAGGCCGACGACCATGTCCTGAATCAGTTTTTTCGGGTTCAGCGGCTGGCCGGCGGCGAAGGCCGGGCACGCTGCTTCGCACTTGCCGCACTGCACGCAGGCGTCGAAACCGAGCAACTGGTTCCAGGTGAAATCCTTGGGTTTTTCCACCCCCAGCGGCGCATCGGGATTGTTCAGGTCCAGCGGTTTCAAACCGGTCGAGCGCCCGCCGCCGAAACGTTCCGGGCGACGGTGCCAGGCCAGGTGCAGAGCACCGGCAAAGGCGTGCTTCATCGGCCCGCCCCAGGTCATGCCGAAGAACAGTTCCGACACGCCCCACAGCACGCCAACACCGAGAATGGCGGCGAGCAGCCAGCCGCCGAAGTTTTCCGGCAGGATCCCGGCGACCGGAAGGGTCACCAGGAAAAACGACGCGGAGAAGGCCAGCAGGCTTTTCGGCAGGCGCATCCACGGGCCTTTCGACAGACGCGCAGGCGGATTGACCCGGCGCAGATACATGAAGATCGCGCCGACAAACATCACCGCCGACATCAGCAGCAAGGCGTAGCCGAGGATGCGGTTATGCAGGCCGAAACCGTGCACCAGAATGGCCAGCACAATCGACGCCACCGCACCGCCCGCCGTGGCGACGTGGGTGTTGGCAATGTATTTGTCCCGCGCGACGACGTGGTGCAGGTCGACCATGTAGCGCTTGGGCATGGCCAGCAGACCGCCGAGCAGATCGACCTTCGCCGCCCGCCCCCGGCGCCACATGTTCATCCGCCGCAACGCGCCGAGGACCGCAAGGCCCAGGGCTGCGAACAACAGGATTGGAAGAAGGGTGTTCAACATCAGAGTCACCTCTGGCGAGCGGCAAGCTGCAAGCTACAAGCGGCAAGAAAGAGCAGCATGGATCGGCTGTGCTTTTACTTGCAGCTTGCAGCTTGTGGCTTGCAGCTGAGCCGTCAAAAATCCTTACAGAGCCGAAGTGCGTCGTAAATGGCGGCGTGGGTATTACGCTGCGCCACGCAGTCGCCGATGCGGAACAACAAGTAGCCGTCGCCCGCCTCGCTCAGCGAAGGTTGCGGCTGGATCGCGAACAGCGCTTCGACGTCGATCTGGCCCTTGTTGCGCGAGCCGTCCTTGAGGGCGTAGTAGATTTCCTCGTCCGGGCGCACGCCGTTTTCGACGACCACCTGATCGACCACCCGTTCCTCTTTCGCGCCGGTGTATTCGTTCTCCAGCACTGCGATGAGCTTGTCGCCTTCGCGGTAGACCTTCTCCAACATCATGTCGCCGGTCATGATCACTTCTTTCGGGTACATGCTGCGGTAGTAGGTCGGGAACGACGTGCCGCCGATGGCCACGCCCGGCTTGATGTCGTCGGTGACGATCTCGACCTGGCTGCCCTTGTCGGCGAGGAAGTCGGCGACCGACATGCCGGTGAACTCGCAAATGGTGTCGTAGACCAGCACGTTCTTGCCCGGCGCAACCTTGCCGTCGAGCACGTCCCAGCTGCTGACCACCAGCCCTTCGGCCGCGCCCCAGTGTTCGTTCTGCTCAAGGTACGGATGACCGCCAACCGCCAGCACCACCACGTCCGGACGCAGGTCCATGATGGTGTCGGCATCCGCCGCCGTGCCCAGGCGCAGATCGACTTTCAGCCGCGCCAGTTCCAGCTGGAACCAGCGGGTGATGCCGGCGATCTGGTCACGCTGCGGTGCTTTCGATGCGGTGGTGATCTGCCCGCCGATGAATTCTTTCTTCTCGAACAGCGTGACGTCGTGGCCACGCTCGGCAGCCACGCGCGCGGCTTCCATCCCGGCCGGGCCGGCACCGACGATCACCACCTTGCGTTTCGGCCCGGTGGATTTCTCGATGATGTGCGGCACGCCCATGTATTCACGGGAGGTCGCGGCGTTCTGGATGCACAGCACGTCCAGACCCTGATACTGACGGTCGATGCAATAGTTGGCGCCGACGCACTGCTTGATCTGGTCGATCTGGCCCATCTTGATCTTGGCGATCAGGTGCGGGTCAGCGATGTGCGCGCGGGTCATGCCGACCATGTCGACGTAACCGCCCTCAAGGATGCGCGTGGCCTGGTTCGGGTCCTTGATGTTCTGCGCGTGCAACACCGGCACCTTGACCACTTCCTTGATCCCGGCAGCCAGGTGCAGGAACGGCTCCGGTGGATAACTCATGTTCGGAATAACGTTGGCCAGGGTGTTGTGGGTATCGCAACCCGAGCCGACCACGCCGATGAAATCGAGCATGCCGGTGTCGTCGTAATACTTGGCGATCTGCTTCATGTCCTCGTGGGACAAGCCGTCCGGGTGGAACTCGTCACCGCACAGGCGCATGCCCACGCAGAAGTCGTCACCGACCTCGGCGCGCACGGCTTTCAGCACTTCCAGGCCGAACTTCATCCGCCCTTCGAAGGTGCCGCCCCATTCATCGGTACGCTTGTTGACGCGCGGGCTCCAGAACTGGTCGATCATGTGCTGGTGCACGGCCGACAGTTCGACGCCATCGAGGCCACCAGCCTTGGCCCGGCGCGCAGCCTGGGCGTAGTTGCCGATCACTCGCCAGATCTCTTCCGGCTCGATGGTTTTGCAAGTGGCGCGGTGCACCGGTTCACGGATGCCCGAGGGCGACATCAAGGTCGGCCAGTTGAAACCGTCCCAGCGCGAGCGCCGGCCCATGTGGGTAATCTGGATCATGATCTTGGCGCCATGCTTGTGCATGGCGTCGGCCAGATTCTGGAAGTGCGGAATGATCCGGTCGGTGGACAGATTGACCGAACTCCACCATTCCTGTGGGCTGTCGATCGCCACCACGGACGAACCGCCGCAGATGGCCAGGCCGATACCGCCCTTGGCTTTCTCTTCGTAGTATTTGACGTAGCGGTCGGTGGTCATGCCACCGTCAGTCGCGTAGACCTCGGCGTGCGCGGTGCTGAGCACGCGGTTGCGGATGGTCAGTTTGCCGATCTGGATCGGCTGGAACATTGCTTCGAAAGCCATGGCACGGTCCTCGGCTTACAACGGCTTGACGATGAACAAGCCGTCATCGTGGCCCTCTTCGGAGCCTCCGTAGACTTGTTCGGCGACAGTACGGATCTTGCTGCCACGGGCTTCGAGAATCTGGTCCATGGCGCCGGCGAACCAGCCGGTGAACATGTAATCGACCTTGCGCCCGACCTTGCCGTAGACATAGACGAATGCCGAGTGCTCGAGCTTGACGCTGGCGGTGCCTTTGTCGAGGTCGATGTCCTGGATCTTGAACAGACCCCAGCCGCGCTGCGACAGGCGCTTCATGTAGTGTTCGAACACCGCGACGCCCTCCAGGCCGTGGCATTCGGCTTCCTTTTCACACCAGTGCCAGGCGGATTTGTAGCCGGCCTTGTAGAGGATCTCGGCATAGGCTTCAGCGCCGAGCACTTCCTCGATGCCCATGTGGTTGTTGACGAAAAAGTGACGCGGCACATACAGCATTGGCAGGGCGTCGGAGGTCCAGACACCGGTCTCGCTGTCGACTTCGATAGGCAATTGCGGGGCGATCTTGGCCATGGAAACTTAACTCCAGAAAAATGATGGTTCAGTGTTGGCCGCGGCCCTCACCCCAGCCCTCTCCCGCAGGAGAGGGGGCAGATCGGCGGCGGTCTTGAGAAAGCGTTATTCGCCCCAGACGTTCTTAAGAACGCTTACCCAGTTCTCGCCCATGATCTTGCGCACCACGCGCTCGGAATGGCCGCGCTTGAGCAGGGTTTCGGTCAGGTTGGGGAATTCGCCGACGGTACGGATGCCCAGCGGGTTGATGATCTTGCCGAAACTGGTCAGACGGCGGGCGTAGCCCTTGTCGTGGGTCAGGTATTCGAAAAAGTCCTGGCCGTGACCCTGAGTGAAATCGGTGCCGATGCCGATGGCGTCTTCGCCAACAATGTTCATGGTGTATTCGATCGCTTCGGCGTAATCGTCGATGGTCGAATCGATGCCCTTGGCGAGGAACGGCGCGAACATGGTCACGCCGACGAAACCGCCGTGGTCGGCAATGAACTTAAGCTCTGCATCGGACTTGTTGCGCGGGTGCTCTTTGAGACCCGACGGCAGGCAATGCGAGTAGCAGACCGGTTTTTTCGATTCGAGGATGACTTCTTCGGAAGTCTTGGAACCGACGTGGGACAGGTCGCACATGACGCCGACGCGGTTCATCTCGGCAACAATCTCGCGACCGAAACCCGACAGGCCGCCGTCACGCTCGTAGCAACCGGTGCCGACCAGATTCTGGGTGTTGTAGCACATCTGCACGATACCGACGCCGAGCTGCTTGAACACCTCGACATAACCGATCTGGTCTTCGAAAGCGTGGGCGTTCTGGAAGCCGAAGAGGATGCCGGTCTTGCCCTGCTCCTTGGCCCGACGGATGTCGGCGGTGGTGCGCACCGGCATCACCAGGTCGCTGTTTTCGCGGATCAGTTTCTGGCTGGCAGCAATGTTGTTCACGGTCGCCTGAAAGCCTTCCCACACCGACACAGTGCAGTTGGCCGCCGTCAGACCGCCCTTGCGCATGTCTTCGAACAGCTCGCGGTTCCATTTGGCAATGATCAGACCGTCGATAACGATGCTGTCGGCGTGTAATTCGGCTGGGCTCATCAGGCGTCCCCTTATTGGCGATTCATGCGCCGAATCGTCTGCCGGCGCTTTGGGGCCAGCATATGCCTCGGTGCCGGGGCGACCGGGTGCAAAAACGACAGGGGAATTGCCGAAAGCGTCAATCCGCGACAAAGGGTCGTCGGCCACCCTCCTCGGCTGGCTGTTCAAGCCCGCGCGCTTACGCCAGAATCTGCCGCAGCCTGCACCTACCAACGGATTAGAGCGACCCCAATGAAATCGATCTTCCTCGCCCTGGCACTGATTGCGACCGGCGCCCACGCCGCCGAAGAATCCGAGAACAACCCGTGCGACGCGGTGGAAAACGACATCCAGACCTTGGAATGCTCCGCCTACAGCCGCAGCACCGCCGAAGACTTGCTCAAAGACAACTACGCCAGCCTCAACGAACGCATGCAGACCGCCTACGGCAAGAACCCGACGCAACTGGCCGACATCACCGCCAAACTGAAAACCGCCCAGCAGCAGTGGTTGAAGACGCGGGATGCGGATTGCGCGGTGGAAGCGTTCCCGGCCACGGCGGG
>NZ_RAZO01000331.1:6718-8229 GCF_004307535.1 Pseudomonas sp. Sample_9 | reverse complement strand
ACGAAGTCGTACTGATCAGCCAGGGCGATCAGCTTCTTCAGGGTCTCGACCGGAATCAGCGCGCCGGTCGGGTTGCCCGGCGAGCACAGGAACAGAATCTGGCAGCGCTGCCAGATCTCCGGCGCTACTGCGTCGAAGTCCGGGTTGAAGCCGTTTTCATCCAGGCATGGCAGGTAATGCGGCTTGGCCCCGGCGAGAAACGCCGCGCCTTCGTAGATCTGATAGAACGGGTTGGGGCTGACCACCAGCGCATCGTCGCCACGGTTGACCACGGTCTGGGTGAAGGCGAACAGCGCTTCACGGGTGCCGTTGACCGGCAGCACATTGCGCGCCGGATCGATCCAGCCGTCCGGCACACCGAAGCGCCGCTCGCACCAGCCGGCGATCGCTTCGCGCAGGGCCGGGATGCCGAGGGTGGTCGGGTACACCGCCATCTGATCCAGATTGTTCGCCAGCGCTTCGGCGACAAAACTCGGCGAACGGTGTTTCGGCTCGCCGATCGACAGGGCGATCGGGCGTTTGTCCGGGTTCGGCGTAACGCTGCCGAGCAGGGCGCGGAGCTTTTCGAACGGGTACGGCTGGAGCTGGTTCAGAGCGTTGTTCATGGGGGCCTCTTTTAAATGCTCAAGAGCTTTCTGTGGCGAGGGGATTTATCCCCGTTGGGCTGCGAAGCGGCCCCAAAACCATTCACTGCGGTTCAACTGAATGTCCGCATACACAGGTTTTACGACTGCTTCGCAGCCGAACGGGGATAAATCCCCTCGCCACAGGGGATTGTATGTACCGGAGGAAAGCATGGGCTGCATTCACAGGGATAAACGGGTGATTCAGATACTGATCCGCGAAAGTTTGATATCCGGTTCCTGATTGACGCTCAGCTGTTCGACGATCGCATCCTGCAAACGGCTGCACAGCAGCGGATCGGACAGCGGCTGGTTGTGCGCGTCGGTGATGAAGAACACGTCTTCCACGCGCTCGCCCAGGGTCGCAATCTTGGCGTTCTGCAGCGACAGGTCGAACTCGAGGAAAATCCCCCCGACCCTCGCCAGCAGGCCCGGCCGGTCGGGCGCGGTCAATTCCAGCACGGTTACCGGACGCTGAGCATCGTTGTGAATGGTGACCTGCGGCGCAAAGGCAAAATGCTTGAGCTGACGCGGCACGCGGCGCTGGATGATCGTCGGGTAGTCGTCCGGGTTGCGCAGTGCCTCGGTCAGGCCTTCGCGGATCTGCTTGATCCGCGCCGGGTTGTCGCCGATCGACTCGCCTTCGTTGTCGAGCACGATGTAGGTGTCGAGGGTGAACTGGCTGCTCGAGGTGATGACCCGGGCGTCGTGAATGTTCAGGTTGAGCTGGTCCATCGCCGCCACGGTCACGGCGAAGAAATCGTGCTGGTCCGGTGCATAAATGAAGATCTGCGTGCCGCCTTCGAACTCGCGCTGGGTGGTTTCCTTGATCAGCACCAGCGGCCCGCCATCGACTGGTTGCTGCAGGATCGCGTCGCTGTGCCAGGC
>NZ_RAZO01000331.1:0-6618 GCF_004307535.1 Pseudomonas sp. Sample_9 | reverse complement strand
TTGATCAGATTCAGCGTGTGCGCATCGACCGTATAAATGTGGAACAGGTCATGCTGCATCTGCCCGACGATAAAGCCGAACTCCGGCAGATAACGCCCGAGAATGCCGTAGCGGTTCATCCGCCGCAGATTGCGATGAATGCCGATCTTGCACTTGAACAGCTCGATGAACAGGCTGGTGTTGCGGATGTCGTTACGGAAGTTGTCATCGATCAGGTGCCGATGCTCGCGCAGCAAACGAATGGTGTCGGCGCGCACGCCTTTGATTTCCGGCTGCTGGGCCATCAGCACGAAAATTTCCAGCATGGCGAACGGCGTGCGGCGGAACACGTTGTCATTGCGCGCTTCGATGTAACCGTCATGCAACTGGAAGCGCGAATTGATCGGTTGCGGCGGCGCTTCGTCTTCCGGGGCGAGGATGACTTCCTCGAAGTGCTGGATGATCAGATCGCTCAACTGGGCGATGCTCATCACCGTGCGGAAGTATTGCTGCATGAAGTTTTCGACCGCCTGTTTGGCGTCGTCTCCTTCAAAGCCGAGCAGGCCGGCAATGGTGCGCTGGTGATCGAACAGCAAGCGGTCTTCGGAACGACCGGCGAGCATGTGCAGGGCGTAGCGCACTTTCCACAGGAATTCCTGGGAGGAGGCGAGCAGGGCGTTTTCGCTCTCGACCAGAAAGCCTTCGCCAGCGAGGGCGCGCAGGTTCAGGGTGCCGTACTGACGGCGGGCCACCCACAAAATGGTCTGAATATCGCGCAGGCCGCCGGGCGAACCTTTGACGTTCGGTTCGAGGTTGTATTCGGTGTCGTTGTATTTGTGGTGACGGGCCTTCTGCTCGGCACGCTTGGCGAGGAAGAACTCCTTGGCCGGCCACATGTGCGCGGTGCTAGTGACGTCGAGCATGCGCTGGCGCAGACGCTCGGGGCCGCAGATGGTGCGGCTTTCCATCAGGTTGGTGACCACAGTCAGGTCGGCGCGGGCCTCTTCTGCGCATTCGTCGACCGAGCGCACGCTCTGGCCGACTTCCAGACCGATGTCCCACAGCAACGTTAGAAAACGCTCGATGGAGTCGCGGAAAACTTCGTGGTCGGCACTGTCGAGCAGGATCAGCAGATCAATGTCGGAATAGGGGTGCAGCTCGCCACGACCGTAGCCGCCTACCGCCACCAGAGCGATGTCGGCGTCTTCGCTCCAGTTGAACTGCTCCCAGGCCTTTTGCAGGATGTTGTCGACAAACCAGGCGCGGTCCTCGATCAGGCGGCGGATGTCGCGGCCATTGCGAAAACGCGTGTCGAGGACCTCGCGGGCCTGGCGGATCGCCTTCTTGAACGCCGCGATAGGACTCGCTTTGAGGGCCAGTTCAGCCTGGAACTGGCCGCGGTCGAAGAGTTCGGGATCCACCTGCGGCATCGATTGGCTTTCCTTTTATAGGCTGGGAGCGTTTTGTGAATCAGGCCGAGACGCGCGGGATGGTGTCATCGCTGCGCAAGGTGAAGATCTCGTAACCGGTGTCGGTGACCAGCAGGGTGTGTTCCCACTGGGCCGAGAGCTTGCGGTCCTTGGTGATCGCGGTCCAGCCGTCGCCCAGAACCTTGGTGTCGGCCTTGCCCTGGTTGATCATCGGCTCGATGGTGAAGGTCATGCCAGCCTTCAGCTCCATGCCGGTACCAGCGCGACCGTAGTGCAGGATCTGCGGTTCTTCGTGGAAGACCTTGCCGATACCGTGGCCGCAGAACTCGCGTACCACCGAGAAACCGTTCTTTTCCGCGTGCTTCTGGATGACTTCGCCGATGTCGCCGAGGCGGCAGCCGGGTTTGACGATTTCGATCGCCTTGTACATGCATTCCTGGGTGACCTGCGACAGGCGTTCGGCCCAGACCGGTACCTCGCCGACGTGGAACATGCGGCTGGTATCGCCGTGGTAGCCGTCTTTGATCACCGTGACGTCGATGTTCAGGGTGTCGCCGTTTTTCAGCGGTTTGTCGTTCGGGATGCCGTGACAGACCACATGGTTGATCGAAGTGCAGATCGACTTCGGGTAGCCCTTGTAGTTGAGCGGCGCAGGGATGGCCTGCTGCACGTTGACGATGTAGTCGTGGCAGATCTGGTTGAGCTGATCAGTGGTCACGCCCGGTTTGACATGTTCGGCAATCATTTCCAGCACATCGGCGGCCAGTTTGCCGGCGACACGCATGCCAGCGATGTCCTCGGGGGTTTTGAGGTTGACGGTCATACAGGCTCTCTCTGCGCTCGGCGGCGCTTACGGATACGAGTTGGGTGGCAAGCGTACATTTTGCGACCCTGAAAAACGCGATTCTACCAGACGGGAGGCGCAAATCCGCGCCTGCATGTCTGGCTTGTGTCTATACAATGGTGCCCATCGAGCCGATTCCAAGGGGGCTGCGCCCGTGTCCCTGGTGCGAATACAGATTCCGGGTTCCGTTTCTGCGCACCCTGTGGTATAAAATGCGCCGCTTTCCGGGGATGCCCCGAAAAGCTTAAATCCACACACGTGTCGACACGATGACCTGGGTGCCTTGGGCTTTATGCCTCTGGTTGGTCATTGGGATACGTGGAGGCCAAACCCGACTTATCAAGGAACTATCATGTCCCAAGTCAACATGCGCGATATGCTGAAGGCCGGTGTGCACTTCGGTCACCAAACCCGTTACTGGAATCCGAAAATGGGTAAGTACATTTTCGGCGCGCGTAACAAGATTCACATCATCAACCTTGAAAAAACCCTGCCAATGTTCAACGAAGCTCTGACTTTCGTAGAGCGTCTGGCCCAGGGCAAAAACAAGATTCTGTTCGTCGGCACCAAGCGTTCCGCTGGCAAGATCGTTGCTGAAGAAGCAGCACGTTGCGGTTCGCCGTACGTCGATCACCGCTGGTTGGGCGGCATGCTGACCAACTTCAAGACCATTCGTGCTTCCATCAAGCGTCTGCGTGACCTTGAAGTTCAAGCCGAAGACGGTACTTTCGCCAAGCTGACCAAGAAAGAAGCGCTGATGCGCTCCCGTGATCTTGAGAAGCTGGATCGTTCGCTGGGCGGCATCAAGGACATGGGCGGTCTGCCAGACGCACTGTTCGTGATCGACGTTGACCACGAGCGCATCGCGATCACCGAAGCCAACAAGCTGGGCATCCCGGTCATCGGCGTTGTCGATACCAACAGCAGCCCGGAAGGCGTTGACTACATCATCCCAGGCAACGATGACGCCATCCGCGCTATCCAGCTGTACATGGGTTCGATGGCTGACGCAGTTATCCGTGGTCGCAACAATGTTGCTGGCGGTACTGTTGAATTCGCAGCTGAAGAAACTCAGGCTGCAGCTGAGTAATCGACGCCCCTGGCGTTGACTCAGTAAGCAAAAAGGGGGCTTGGCCCCCTTTTTGCCACCTCGAAAACCATTTGTCGGCGCCCACGTCTGTATTTGTCATGTGCGGCAGCCAACATGGGTGGTTCGGGAAGAATTGAACGCCCGTTCGATCGGGTGGAATGGTTGAAAACCTATCCAAGAGGAATTTGAAAATGGCAGCAATTACTGCAGCGTTGGTCAAAGAACTGCGCGAGCGTACCGGCGAAGGCATGATGGATTGCAAGAAAGCCCTGGAAAAGGCTGACGGCGACATCGAAAAAGCCATTGATGACATGCGTGCTTCGGGCGCCATCAAGGCTGCGAAAAAAGCCGGCAACGTTGCCGCTGAAGGCGCAATCGCCATCAAATCGAATGACAAGGCAGCCGTACTGCTGGAAGTCAACTCGCAGACCGACTTCCTGGCTCTGCAAGACGACTTCAAGAACTTCGTTGCTGCCAGCGTAGAAAAAGCTTTCGACGAAAAACTGACCGACGCAGCTCCGCTGATCGCCGCTCAGGAATCGGCTCGTGAAGCCCTGGTTGCCAAAGTCGGCGAGAACGTCAACATCCGTCGTCTGGTACGCGTAGAGGGTGACGTTGTCGGCACCTACCTGCACGGTAACAAGATCGGTGTTGCTGTTGTCCTGAAAGGCGGTGACGTCGAGCTGGCCAAAGACATCGCTATGCACGTTGCTGCAAGCAACCCTGAGTTCCTGCTGCCTTCGCAAGTCTCCGACGAAGCGATCGAGCGTGAGAAAGCTGTGTTCCTGCAGCTGAACGAAGAAAAGATCAAAGGCAAGCCAGAAAACATTGTTGAGAACATGGTCAAGGGCCGTATCAGCAAGTTCCTGGCAGAAGCGAGCCTGGTCGAGCAGGCGTTCGTCAAGAACCCTGAAGTCAAGGTTGGCGAACTGGCCAAGAAAGCCGGCGCTGAAATCGTTTCCTTCACTTACTTCAAAGTAGGCGAAGGCATCGAGAAGCCGGTCGACAACTTCGCTGAAGAAGTTGCTGCCCAGCTGGCTGCCGCCAAGCAATAAGACGGTTTTTCAACTGTCGCCCGAAAGAGGCTGCCCGCTCACGCGCGCAGCCTCTTTTCAGATGGGGTTACCAATTTTTTATTTGGTTTCCAACCGGAACTGACTTACAAAGCCATGTTCCGATGGCGCTGCAGCAGCGCCAAGCTAGAGTGAACGCCAGCTGTAAACAGCTCGCAAAGAATTTTAAATACGCCGCAGGAGAGATTCGCAATGGCTCAGCAGGGCAGTGGTTATCAGGCTCGCTATAAACGCATTCTACTCAAGCTTAGCGGCGAGGCCCTGATGGGCTCGGAAGAGTTCGGGATCGATCCTAAAGTATTGGATCGCATGGCGCTGGAAGTCGGCCAACTGGTCGGCATCGGCGTCCAGGTCGGTCTGGTGATCGGCGGTGGCAACCTGTTCCGTGGCGAAGCACTGAGCAAAGCCGGTATGGATCGGGTCACAGGCGACCACATGGGCATGCTGGCCACTGTGATGAACGCCTTGGCCATGCGCGATGCGCTGGAACGTGCCAATATCTCGGCCATCGTCATGTCGGCCATTTCCATGGTTGGTGTGACCGATCACTACGATCGCCGCAAAGCCATGCGCCACCTGAACTCCAAGGACGTCGTGATCTTCGCGGCCGGTACCGGCAATCCGTTCTTCACCACGGATTCGGCAGCCTGCCTGCGTGCAATCGAAATCGACGCCGACGTTGTGCTCAAGGCCACCAAGGTTGATGGCGTGTACACCGCAGACCCGTTCAAAGACCCGCATGCCGAGAAGTTCGATCATCTGACTTATGATGAAGTACTGGATCGCAAGCTGGGCGTAATGGATCTGACTGCTATCTGCCTGTGCCGCGATCACAAGATGCCGCTGCGCGTTTTCAACATGAACAAGCCCGGCGCCCTGCTGAACATTGTGCACGGCGGCGCTGAAGGGACTTTGATCGAGGAAGGCCAACAATGATCAACGAAATCAAGAAAGACGCCCAAGCGCGTATGCAGAAATCCCTGGAATCTCTGAACCACGCGTTCGGCCAGATTCGTACCGGCAAGGCTCACCCGAGCATCCTCGGCAGCGTCATGGTGCCTTATTACGGTACCGACACTCCGCTGAGCGGCGTTGCCAACGTCACCGTAAAGGACTCTCGCACCCTGCAGGTCGTGGCGTTCGAGCGCAACATGCTCGCGGCTGTCGACAAGGCAATCCAGAGCGCCGGTCTGAACCTCAATCCGACCAACCTCGGCGAGTTGCTGTTGATCCCGATGCCGGCCCTCACCGAGGAAACCCGCAAGGGCTTCACCAAGCAGGCCCGCAGCGCAGCTGAAGACGCGCGCGTTGCTGTGCGCAACATTCGTCGTGATGCCTTGGGTGAGCTGAAAAAACTGGTCAAGGACAAGGAGATCAGCGAAGACGAAGAGCGTCGCGCCATCGCTGATATCGACAAGCTGACCAAAGAATCCGAGGCCCAGATCACCAAGGCCACGGACGAGAAAGAAAAAGACCTGATGGCCGTATAAGGGTCGAGTTTTAAATGGACAAGACCAAGCAGACTGCGCCGTCCGCGGTGCCGCGCCATGTCGCGATCATCATGGATGGCAATAATCGCTGGGCGAAAAAACGCTTTATGCCGGGTGTCGCCGGGCATAAAGCGGGCGTGGATGCTGTGCGGGCGGTGATCGAGGTGTGCGCTGAGGCCAAGGTCGAAGTCCTGACCCTGTTCGCCTTCTCCAGTGAAAACTGGCAGCGCCCGGCCGATGAAGTCAGCGCCTTGATGGATCTGTTCTTCAAGGCGCTTCGTCGTGAGGCCAAGCGCCTCAACGACAATAACATCAGCCTGCGTATCATTGGTGATCGCTCGCGTTTCCACCCTGAGCTTCAGGCGGCGATGCGCGAGGCCGAGGCCATGACCGTCGGAGCCAACCGCTTTGTCCTGCAGATCGCCGCCAATTACGGTGGCCAGTGGGATATTGCCCAGGCCGCACAGCGCCTGGCGCGTGAAGTTCAGGCTGGGCATTTGCGCCCGGAGGACATCACCCCGGATTTGCTGCAGACCTGTCTGGCCACCGGCGATCTGCCGTTGCCCGACCTGTGCATCCGCACCGGTGGCGAACATCGCATCAGCAACTTCCTGCTATGGCAACTGGCCTACGCCGAGTTGTACTTCTCCGACCTGTTCTGGCCGGACTTCAAACACGACGCCATGCGCACCGCGCTGGCCGATTTCGCTTC